>JBFHCW010000005.1:0-29885 GCA_041585035.1 Litorivivens sp. | reverse complement strand
GCCTTGAAGGCCGCATCGCGCACCAGTCCGGCAATAGAAACGTCTTTGTGTTTGGTTTGGTATTTGGTCTGGCCAATACCGACAACCGCAGCTAATTCAGCCATTATGCTCCCTCCAATACCGCGACCAGATTCTGTTGCAGCGCATGACCCGAGGTCGCGTGCGCCACACCACGTTTGCATTCGCCGTTGATGATGCGCATGGCGACTTCGCCAATACGCGACAACCCAGAGGCCATCATCAGGTTACCGGCTAGCACACCACCCGAGGGGTTGATCACAGTGTCATCACCCAGGCCCAGCGCTTTCTTCAGGATAATTTCCTGATGGCTAAACGGTGCGTAAATTTCGGCAATGTCTACCGGACCATTGGCCACACCCGCCGCCTTGGCCGCCGCCTCCGTGGAGGGCGACTTGGTCAGATCGCGAGCACCGAAATGGGCGCTCTCGATGCGATGGTCAATACCCTTCAGTACGGCGTAAGGTTTACCCCACTTCTTGGCCTGCTCAACGGTGGCGATAACCATGGCGCAGGCGCCATCGGATACCGGGCAACAGTCGTGCTTGCGCAGGGGAGACAGATAGGTAGGCTCGTTCAGCAGCTCATCCGCACTCACGTCACCTTTCAGCTGTGCATGGGGGTTGGATTTCGCATTCTTGCGCGAGCGGGCAACAACCTCAGCCATCTCACGCTCAGTGATCTCACCGCTGTCTAGCATCGCTCGCGCCTGCAGCGCAGCGCTTGAGACCGTATCCAGCCACAGAGGTGCCAGATAGTAGGGGTCCAGCTGCTGCGACAAGACGATAGGCAATTCACCGGGTGATGATTTGCCAAATCCGTACAACAGAGCAGATTCTGCCTGCCCGGTTTGGATTTTCAGCACCGCTTCATACAGAGCCCAGGCCGCGTCCATCTCAACGTGGCTTTCCTTGATCGGCGGCACCGCACCCAGGGCGTCAACACCCAGAACAAAGGCAAAAGCCGCGCCCTGCAGATAGTCACAGGAACCGGAACAGGTAAAGTCCACGTTCTGTGCACTTTCCAGGCCAACGTTGTCCAGCACTTTGCGAACAACCGGCATGATCAATTCAACTTCATTGCGTGCACCGGCGTCGCGAACGCAATCCGACTGCACGAAAGAGACAATCGCTATATCACGCATCTTTCAGTCTCCCGATTTCTTCCGCAGGCACATCGGGTTCGTCGATGGGTGCGAAGTATTGGATATTTTCCATGGCAAAACCCCACTCGCTGGGATCTTTCCACTTGGCCTCTACACGCATGCCAATGCGCACGTCCTCGTTCTTGCACTCACTCAGCAGATGCAGGAACGAAATATTGGCGCCGTCGACCACCAGATTCGCAATAACGTAGGGCGGCTTGATAGGGTTACCCGGTATCGGAATGTAGACGATGGTAAAGGACTGAACAGTCGCCTTATGGGACAGTTCCACTTCTTCGTTGGTCGCCACACCACAGGCAGCACAGGCACCGCGCGGGGGGATATAGACATTGCGACAGGACGGGCAGCGCTGGCCTACCAGCTTGCCTTCCTTGACCTTGGTGAGGAAGCGGGCAGTAGCCTGCCCGGCGGTAAAGTTGTAGTCGAGATAGACGGGCGATTCAATACCGGTAATCGGCTCGAGCGCCTCCTTGTTTGCGTCACTCATGGCAGTCTCCTCAAGCTGGCTCAAAGCAGGCGATATCGGTGATGAAACCCTTGGTTTCGTCAGCCCAGCGCACTTTTACTTTCATTCCGGTGCTCATTTTCGATTCGTCACCGGCATCGACCATGTGAATCATCGGAATATCAGAGCCATCAATCTGGATCTGAGCCCAGGCAAAAGGCTTGTCCAGGTGGTGCTTGCCGCGGGGGTGCTTGACCCAGGCCCAGGTTTTCACCACACCAGTGTCTGGCAGGTCCACGAATTCGCTGAGTTCCTCGGCGGTGACCGGATCGTATTCCATCGGCGGTACAATCACCTTGCCGTCGCTTCCCTTGATACCAACGATCTTGCGATCGCGCAGGGCCGTCAGAAAGCGGCCTACCACCGGACCGGTGGTGCGGGTGTAGGTAAAGCCGAGGGTAAACGCCTGTTGCAGTACTTCCGCTTGAGCGGACATAGGCCTGTCTCCTTGCTTACTGGCTAAAAAGAACAATGATCAGAAACGCATTAGACGCTTCTAATCCACTGAAAAAATTACATTTTTTTAACATTATCGGCAGTCGCCGACGATGGGAGCAGTATTGAGCAGCAAGGGGGATAACTCAATGACAGAATGTGGCCTATTCGTGTGACAAATCCGATCAGGCCCAAAGACACAAAGCGCTTTGGCGCCGAACCGGGCCGCTACAGCGGCTTGCCGCTTTCTCGCTCCAGGGCCTTGTGCATGTTGTGGGCGATCTGCCCCGCCACCCGCTTGGCGCGCTCGGCCTTGTCGCCGGCAAAGTGCTCGTCGACGGTTTCCTCAAAATAGGCGAGCCACTGATCAAAGTCAGCACTGCGCAGTTCACGCTTGTCGTGAAGCTGGCGATGGATATTCATAGTGTGGCGCTTATAGTTGTTTTCGCCGAGCAACAGCTTTTCCCAGTAGGCCTGAATGCGTGGGAAGTGCTCACGGATATCGACGTTGGCGACATCCAGAAAGATAGGCGCCAGGCGCCGGTCAACCAACAGCTTGTCGTAAAAGGCTTCGACAAACTGGCGGATGCGGTCAGGACTGTCCAGATCGGGTTTTGACATAACGCGTCACGCTGTCTGGTTAAACGCCTTGCCAACCAGCCTACTTGCCCCGCTTCTTTTTTGCATCCCGCTTTTTCACAAACTTCATCAAACGCTTCTTGCGATTGACCTGCCTCGAGGTGAGCTTGTTTTTCTTGCCCTCGTAGGGGTTCTCGCTGGTGCGGAATTCGATGCGAATCGGGGTTCCGACCATATCCAGATGCTTGCGGAAGGTCTTTTCCAGATAGCGCTGATAGCTTGCCGGCACTTTGTCGGTCTGGTTGCCGTGAATAACCACAATGGGCGGATTCTGACCACCGGCGTGAGCGTAACGCAATTTGATGCGGCGGCCGTTGATCATCGGTGGCGGATGGTCAAACACCGCCCCCTCCAGAATGGTGGTGAGCTGTCGGGTCGACATTTTGTCTGTCGCTGAGTGATAGGCCTTGTTCACAGAGTCGTACAGATGCCCTACCCCGGTGCCGTGTAGCGCGGAGATAAAATGCACTTCTGCGTAATCGATAAACTGCAGTCGTCGCTCCAGCTCAAACTTGACCCGCTCTTTATGGTCGGGCTCAAGCCCGTCCCACTTGTTTACCGCCAGCACCAGCGCGCGGCCGGATTCCACCACCTGTCCGAGCAGGTGAAGATCCTGATCGACTACGCCCTCTCGCGCGTCCATCACCAGAATGGTGACATTGGCGTCATCAATGGCCTTGAGGGTTTTGACGATGGAGAATTTCTCCACCACTTCCTTTACATTCTTGCGACGTCTGACACCGGCGGTGTCGATCAGGGTGTAGGGCTCACCGTCGCGTTCGTAATCGATGTAGATACTGTCACGCGTGGTGCCCGGCTGGTCGAAAACCACTACCCGTTCTTCACCGAGCAGACGATTGACCAGGGTCGATTTGCCAACATTCGGACGGCCAATAATGGCGATACGGGTACTCTTGTACTGATCCTCTTCCGCCACTTCCTCTTCCACCGGAGGAAAGGTTGAGACCAGCGTATCCAGGAGCTGGCGAACGCCGCGCCCCTGGGTGGCTGTTATGGGATAAAACTGTTCTATCCCCAGCTCGTAAAACTCGGCCATAGCGGTGTTGGGGTCAACACCATCCACCTTGTTGACCACATAGTAGAAGGGCTTGTTACTGCTGCGAAATTTACTCGCCAGTGCATGATCTGAGGGGGTCAAGCCGGCTTTAGCATCCAGCAAAAAGAGCACCGCATCGGCCTCTTCTATCGCCGCCAGCGACTGTTCGGCCATGGCGCTGTCGATACCCTCTTCATCGCCGGTAATACCGCCGGTATCGATGGCGATAAAACGGTTGCGACCGTGGGTGACCTCGCCGTATTTACGGTCCCGAGTCAGCCCCGGAAAATCCGCCACCAGCGCATCGCGGCTGCGGGTCAATCTGTTAAACAGGGTGGACTTGCCCACATTCGGACGCCCCACCAACGCAACCACCGGAATCATGCTCATTATTGCCTACTGCTAGCGTTTCGGGCCAAACGTACGTCGTTTCACCCGGTAACTGTCACGTTCAAAACTGTAGGCGGCCAAACGGCCTTCGTTGCTGAACACGAAGAGTTTGTCGTCAGCAGTAACCATGGGCGCACGCACACCGCTGGCATCCAGCTGAACCCGCGACACCAGATGACCATCCACTTGGGAGACAAAATGGAGATAACCTTCAAAATCACCGACCACCAGGCTACCCGAGAGAATCGCTGGCGCCGACAGTTTGCGACGCGCCAGAACCGTCTGAGTCCAGATTACGCCCTGACCGTTCTTCTCGAAGGCATGAATACTGCCCTCGGCATCCGCCACATAAATATTGCCGTAACCTTCCACCGGCCCGGTGTAGCTGGACAGTTCCCGCTGCCACAGGGTACGGCCACTGCGCACGTCTATTGCCACCAGATTGCCCTGATAGCCCGCCGCATAGAGAATGCCGCTATCGAGCAGCAACTCACCGTCGACGTCTGACAAGCGCTCGATTTCTGTACTGCCTTTGGGCACCGATACACGCTGCTCCCAGCGCAGTTCGCCGGTTTCCTTATCCAGCGCCACAACGCGACCGTTGGCCAGACCGGCAAAGACCAGCGGGCCATCAATCAGTGGCGTCGAGGTACCGCGCAATGTCAGGCGCGGCACCGAGGCCGAAAAGGCCCAACGCTTTTCGCCGGTAACCGCATCCAGTGCGAACAGCTGGCCGTCATAGGTTTGCACGATGACAATCTCGTCGTCACTCGCTGGTGGCGCCAGGACTTCACCACTCAATTGGGTCCGCCACAATTCTTTACCCATCAGATCGAAGGCAATGACGACACCTTCCGTCGTGCCGAGGTAAAGGCGTTCGAAATCCACACCGACACCGCCGCTGACTGTCTGCTTCAGTTTCTGCTTCCAGCGAATATCACCATTACTGATATCGCGTGCCTGAACTTCACCATCGGCGGAGGCGATATACAGTGTATCGCCCTCTACTGCCGGTCGAAGCTGGTAAAGGCCTTTGCCCTGACCATCTCCCACCTGGTCGGACCAGATTCGAATAAGATCGCGCTCAGTGACAAAGTCCGTCAGCTCAGCCGGATCATTTTCTTCTGGTGTGCCTGCACAGGCGGCCAGCAATACAGCGGCCAGCGGCAGCAGTAGTCGGTTGAGTTTTATCATTCCTCAGCGGCTCCGTTCTGCACTTGCTGCAGATCGTTGATTTTCATGTCCAACAGCGGGTTCGGCGACGCGTTGTCGAGCGAGGCCAGCTCTGATTTGGCCTGTTCGTAGGCCGCCAGCGCACCGCTTTTGTCACCCTGTGCCAGCAGAATATCGCCCCGGGTTTCCGCAATCAGAGCTGCATAGCTTCCAAGCTCGGAACCGGCCAGCACCTGTTGCGCATCCTCGTAACGCTTCTGGGCAAGCAGGACATGGGCCAGACGCACCTTGGCCTGCAATAGCATGGGCTCATCAGGCTTTTGATCCATCACCCAGCGCAGCTCGGTTTCCGCCTCGTCCCATTTGTTGTCCTGAGCGGCGTACTTGGCCTTGTACATGGCGCCAAAGATGCCGTAAGTGGTGCCGGGGAAATCCGATTTCAGGGTCTCGGCCAAATGACGGGCCGTGGTCACTTTCGTCCGGTCACTCTCCGCTGCAGAATCGGCTTCCAGCAGATTCTGATAGGTAGCTGACGCTTCAGCTACCCGGGTTTCCTGCTGTTTCTGCCAGCCCTGCCAGCCAAACACTGCCGCAATCGCTACCACCACACCCAGCGCGATGGACTTGCCATTTTCTGCCCACCATGACTTCAGGGCCTCGACCTGTTCTTCATCCGTGCGATAGGATTCCACGCTTATACCTCTACCAATTCTCTTGTTTTAATTTAACTTGTTTTAATCGAGCTGAGCAGCCAGTTCAGTCACCACGTCGGCAACGGCCAGTTGCTGCTGCTCACGCTCTTCGCGCAACCACTTGACCTGTACCACGCCCTGCTCGGCTTCACTCTCGCCAATAACCAGAGCGACGCGCGCACCGGACCGGTCGGCTTTCTTGAACTGGCTTTTGAAACTGCCGCCACCACAATGGGTCAGCACCCGAAGTGACAGGCTGTCTCGCAGTTTCTCGGCCAATGCCAACGCCGCCGCTTCAGCCCGGCTGCCAGAGCTTACCAGATAGACATCAGCCTGGGCTGTTTTCTCCGGCAAATTTCCAGTCGCCTCAAGCAGTAGGCACAATCGCTCCAGTCCCATGGCAAAACCCACAGCAGGCGTGGCTTTTCCTCCAAGCTGCTCAACCAGACCGTCATAACGCCCCCCGGCACATACTGTGCCCTGCGCACCAAGCAGATTGGTGGTCCACTCGAACACGGTCAGACCGTAGTAGTCGAGCCCCCGAACCAGCTTCGGATTGCGCACATAGGCAATGCCCAGCGCATCCAGACGCTCACACAAACCCGCAAAATGGGCGCGCGAGTCGTCATCGAGGAAATCATCAAATACCGGAGCAGCGGCGAGCAGGGCCTGAGTCTGATCGTTTTTGCTGTCGAGAATGCGCAGTGGATTGGTATCCAGCCGGCGCTGGCTATCTTCGTCCAGCTGATTCTTTAGGGGCGCCAGATAGGCTACCAGCGCTTCGCGGTATGCCTTGCGATTTTCGCTGCTGCCCAGGGTATTGAGCTCCAAAGTCAGGCCTTCGGTGATACCCAGTTCTTTCCAGAAACGCGCACTCAGGGCAATCAGCTCCGCATCGATATCCGGACCGGCCATACCGAAGGCTTCCACACCCACCTGATGAAACTGGCGCAAGCGCCCTTTCTGGGGGCGCTCGTGACGGAACATGGGCCCGGTGTACCACAGACGCTGAACCTGATTATAAAGCAGACCATGCTGTTCGCAGGCGCGCACGCAGGACGCCGTGCCTTCGGGCCGCAAGGTCAGGCTGTCGCCATTGCGGTCCTCAAAGGTATACATCTCTTTCTCGACAATATCGGTGACTTCACCAATTGAGCGCTTGAACAGTTCCGTCTGCTCCAGAATCGGAAAGCGGATTTCGCTGTAACCGTAACGCGCCAGCAGGTTCTGAAGTTTGCTTTCCAGATATTGCCAGAGGGGAGAATCATCCGGCAGAAGATCGTTCATGCCGCGAATGGATTGAATTTTTGCCAACGTGCTAAATCCTTGTCCGCGCCCAGGCTCAGGCCTGACGCGCAATAATATCGTTTTCTTCGGCCTGTTTTTTCGCAACCCTTTCGCGAATCAAGCCTTCGAGATGATCGATGAGTTCGCCACTTTGCACCTTGTGGTCAGTCTTGCCATCGATATAAATCATATTGCTGGGGCTGGCGCCGGTCACACCAATCTCCACTTCCTTGGATTCACCGGGGCCGTTCACAAAGCAACCGATCACCGCCACATTGACCGGCGTGGTGACATCTTCCAATCGCGCTTCCAGCTCGTTCATGGTGCCGATCACATCAAAGTTCTGGCGCGAACAGCTCGGGCAAGCAATAAAGTTTATGCCCTTGGAGCGCAGTTTGAGACTTTTCAGAATCTCGTAACCGACCTTGATTTCCTCTACCGGATCGGCAGCCAGCGAGACGCGAATGGTATCGCCGATACCATCCATCAACAGCATCCCCAGTCCAACCGAACTCTTTACGGTACCACCGCGCAATGCCCCGGCTTCCGTTATCCCCAAATGCAAGGGTTGCTCAATCAGCGTCGCCAGCTTGCGATAAGCACCAACCGCCAAAAACACATCGGAGGCTTTTACGCTGACTTTGAATTCCTGAAAATCGAATTTATCGAGAATATCCACATGGCGCATAGCGGACTCAACCAGCGCATCGGCGGTGGGCTCACCATATTTACGCTGCAGGTCTTTTTCGAGTGAGCCGGCATTCACACCAATTCGAATGGGAATATTGTTGTCGCGAGCTGCATCAATAACCGCCCGAACCCGGTCTTCGCGACCAATATTGCCGGGGTTGATCCGCAAACAATCAACGCCGTATTCCGCAACCTTAAGTGCTATTTTGTAGTCAAAGTGAATGTCGGCCACCAGCGGCACATCAACTTGCTTGCGAATCTCACGAAAGGCTTCAGCCGCTTCCATTGAGGGCACCGACACCCTGACGATATCTGCACAAACCGCTTCCAGCTGTTTTATCTGAGCAACGGTTGCGGCGACATCACAGGTATCGGTATTGGTCATACTCTGCACCGATATCGGCGCATCGCCGCCCACCGGAACATTTCCCACCATGATCTGCCGCGATTTGCGTCTTACTATAGGAGATTCGTGCATCATATTCAGGCCTCTTGCGCCTCAGTGATTGCCGCTTGTTCCCTGTCTGCCTCAGCATCCGGGGCCATCACAATAACCGCTATTGCCCAAAGCAAGCCGGCAGCCACCAGAGCCGCGAGAATCTTGTGCTGCAATTTGATCGGCGACATCGCCTTGGGCTGGATCTCGCTGCCAGCAGACGGGCTTTTATCCCGCAACTGCCGCTCTGCTGCATCCAGCAGAGGCTGCGGCTCAAGATTCAGAAATCGCGCGTAGCTTCGGATATACCCGCGCACAAAAATATCCGCATTCAGGTGCCGGAAATCATTGGCTTCGATCGCTTCAACATTGCTAACCAGAAGATTCAGGCTGTCGGCCACGTCTTTCTCCGTCAAGCCCGCCGCTTCACGGGCCTCTCGCAGACGCAAACCGGGATCTTGCTCACTCACCGTTTTCTCCTAGGGCCGTGTCTGTTCGATGTAGGCGCGATATTCAAGATATTCGCGTGACTTCGGATACAGGTTTTTGAGGGCCAGCGCATAGCTGGCATGGGTATTTTTATCGCCGAATTGATCAGCCAACTTTATACCCAGCAAAAGACTTGCCGCGCTCTGTTTACTTACGTGCTTCTGAAACTCGTCATAGTAAACCTGCGCTTTCGGATAATCGCCCAACGCATACTGGGTCCGCGCCAAGCCCAACAAAGCCGGTGTCGACTTGTTGTCCATCAGGTAGGCGCGGCGAAAGGTCCTGCTCGCTTCCTCTATCCGCCCCAGCTTTTCATAACTCAACGCCAGGTTGAGAAAGGCATTCAATCGACCTTCGTAAAGTACATCTTCAACAACCCGTTCAAATTCGCTCGCGGCCTCTTTCTGGCGATCCATACTGAACAGAAAGGCCGCGTAATTGTTGCGCACCCTTGTATTCTTTGGGCCATACCGCAGCGCGGTACGATAGTGTTCTTCTGCCAGCTCCAGTTCACCCGTATTCTGAAAAACCAGCGCCAGCCCCTCGTGGGCCTCAACATTCTTGGGGTCGGTTTCGATGGCGTAGCGCAGGTGGCGCTTGGCGGACTCCCATTCGCCGCGGCTGATATAGGTACGGGCCAACTGGGCCGACAATTCCAGCGCTCGCTTTTCGTCTTTCTTTTCGCTGTAGGGTGACTCTGTGGTCGTCACGCAGGCGGTCAGCAGGAACGCGGAAACCAGCAGGCCAATTGTTCGCAAGCACGTCATCATTGTTTATTCACCACATTTATTATTTGTGCTTCAGAATTTTCCCGACGCGACAGGTGACGGGCGGCACGACGGGTGCGGTCCACGACCAAACCCGCCAGTTGTCCACAGGCGGCATCAATATCATCACCCCGCGTGGTTCGCACGGTAGTGACAAAGTCCGCCTGGGTCAGAATTTCCCAGAACCGCCGCGTTGAGTTTTTGCTAGGACGCTCATAATCCGACAGTGAAAACGGATTAAAGGGAATCAGGTTAATCTTGCAGGGGAAATCTTTCAGCAGCGTCGCCAGTTCGCGGGCGTGCTCGGGCTGATCATTGACACCTGCAATCAAGGTGTACTCAACCGTTACCACCCGGTGAATATCGGGCTGGCAGCTGATGTAATGCCGACAGGCCTCAAGCAGTTCGGCTATCGGGTAGCGCTTATTAATGGGCACCAGTTCATTGCGCAGTGCATCATTGGGCGCATGCAGGGAGACGGCCAGCGATACCTGCGAAACTTTCGCCAGTTCATAGAGTTTGGGCACCACGCCGGAGGTGCTCAGGGTAACCCGGCGCTTGGACAAGCCGTAACCGAAATCATCCATCATCAGGTCTGTTGCGGCCACGACGCTGTCAAAATTGAGCAGTGGCTCGCCCATCCCCATCATCACCACGTTGGTAACGATACGTTTTTTGGCGCCAAAACCATCGTAGGATTTGATCGCCTGCCAAACCTGACCAATGATCTCAGCGGCGGTTAAATCGCGCTGAAACCCCTGCTTGCCGGTGGAACAAAAACTGCAGTCCAGACTGCAACCCACCTGCGAGGAAACACACAGGGTGGCACGATCACCATCAGGAATAAGAACCGTTTCAACAACGTTGCCGCCGCCGACGCCGATAGCCCATTTACGGGTACCGTCTTTGGAATCCAGTTGCTTCAGAATCTCGGGCGGCCGAATTTCAGCCACCTCGCTGAGCTTGGCTCTGAGCGCCTTGCCCATATCCGTCATCTGCTCGAAGTCATCAACACCGCGATGGTGCATCCACTTCAAAAGCTGCTGGGCGCGAAAGGGTTTCTCACCCAGCGACACCATAAAGTCTGCGAGCTGGGCACGGGTCATCCCCAACAGATTTACCGGTTGCGGTTGTCCATCCACAGTGATCGCAGACTCTCTCATGGCTTCAGGGGCGCTCAGTCGCGATCACAGATTTCGCTGGCTGCAAAGAAGTAGGCAATCTCGCGCTCAGCAGAAGCGGCAGAATCTGAACCGTGCGCGGCATTTGCATCGATAGATTCTGCAAAATCGGCGCGAATGGTGCCCGGCTCAGCTTCTTTTGGATTGGTCGCACCCATCAGCTCGCGGTTTTTCGCAATCGCATTCTCACCTTCCAGCACCTGAACGGTGACCGGTCCAGAGGTCATGAAATCAACCAGCGCAGGGAAAAACGGACGACCTTTGTGTTCGGCGTAGAAACCTTCCGCCTGGGCACGGCTCAGGCGCAGCATTTTGGCAGCAACGATGCGCAAGCCCGCTTTTTCAAAGCGGCTGTAGATCTCGCCAACAACATTTTTTGCTACCGCATCAGGTTTCACAATGGACAGAGTACGTTCCACAGCCATCAGTCAATTTCTCCAATAAAAACAAAGTAATTAAAAAAACCAGCGTCAGTCGCTGGTCCGTTCACAAAATCCGCTAATTATAAGCTTATCTGAGTGAAATGAATATGCCGCCTGCCCCCGAATGGCGGGAAGTCAGGCGGTGAATATGCCTAGCCGGTCTGTCGCTGGGCGCCGCGCAGACGGCTGACCGCCTCAAGCACCTGCGACGCCGCGCTGTCCAGCTGCTCAGCCGTGGTATAGCGACCAAAACTGAACCGCACCGAGCTCAGGGCCAGGCGTTCTTCCACCCCGATGGCACGCAGCACGTAACTGGGTTCCAACGTGGCCGAGGCACAGGCAGAACCCGTGGAAACTGCCAGATTGCGCAGAGACATCAGCAGAGACTCGCCATCGACGTCAGCGAAACTGACATTGGCGATGCCCGGCCAGCCGCTGCCGTTGACTGTCACCCCCTCCAGCTCGCTCAGCGCGCCGAGAAACTGTTCTCTAAGCCCTGCCAGCCGATTTTGCTCGTCTTCGAGCGACTCGGCCGCCAGCGCACAGGCTTCTCCAAAGCCCACAATCTGGTGGGTCGGCAAGGTCCCGGAGCGCATACCCCGCTCGTGACCGCCGCCGTGAATCTGAGGTGCGAGCTTGCATTGGCTGCGGCGCTTTACATACAGGGCGCCGATACCCTTCGGGCCATAGCATTTGTGGGCCGAAATCGACATCAGATCGACGTTCAAATCAGCCAGATTCATCGGCAATTTGCCGACACTCTGGGCCGCATCTACATGGAAGAAAGCCTGATGCTCTGCCAGCAGCGAACCGATCTCGGCGATATCGTTGATCGCGCCCAACTCATTGTTGACGTGCATCAGACTAACCAGCACGGTGTCGTCACGCAGCGCCGCCGCGACCGAGTCAGGACCGATCACGCCCCGGGCATCGGGTTCTAGATAGGTAATCTCAAAACCTCGGCCCGCCAGATACTCGCAGGTATCCAGCACTGCTTTGTGTTCGATGCGCGAGGTAACAATATGCTTGCCGCGCTCCGCATAGGCTTCGGCAACCCCTTTGATAGCCAGGTTGTTGGCTTCGGTGGCACCGGACGTCCAGACAATCTCACGGCTGTCCGCGCCAATCAGGTCAGCCACCTGACGTCTGCCATTCTCCACCGCTTCTTCGGCCTTCCAGCCAAGCAGGTGAGAACGCGAGGCCGGATTGCCAAAATTTCCGTCCAGAGTCAGGCAGCCGGCCATTTTCTCCGCGACGCGCGGGTCGACAGGGGTGGTGGCCGCGTAATCAAGGTAGATGGGAGACTGCATAAACTTACTCGACCATGGTCATGGCAATTTGATCGGCTTCGCGAAGATTCTGGCGACTGGCGATCAACTGTATTTCACGGCGCTCCACCAGACTGGCCAGACTGATTCCGCTTAAAAAGGTGTGGATCTGCTCGCTCAGGTCACTCCACAGGTGGTGAGTCAGGCAGACCTCCCCTTCCTGGCAGTTCGCTTCACCAGAGCAATTGGTGGCATCGACACTTTCATCCACCGCGTCAATGATATCCGCCACAAAGGTCTCTTCTGTGGCCTTATCCAGGCAATAACCGCCGCCGGGTCCGCGAATACTCTTTACCAGACCACGCCGGCGCAACTTGGCAAACAACTGCTCCAGATAGGACAGGGAAATATGCTGACGCGAGGAAATTTCGGACAGACTTACCGGCCCCTGGCCACTGTGCAGTGCAAGGTCCAGCATCGCCGTGACCGCATAGCGGCCTTTTGTGGTCAATCGCATTGTTCTCTATGACCTCCCCCCGTGATTACCTGAATCACGGGCTTTCGAATTTAAGCCGCGCTGTTGTCATCCACCGCAGACTCGACACCTTTGTGCTGGCGAATCTGGTACTGCGTGGACGTAAGAATACCGCGCAGGATATTCACTTCCATTTCATCCGGACGCGCCCGTGTGTACAGACGACGCAAGCGGGTCATCAGCTGCTTGGGCGCATCGGCTTTCAGAAAGCCCAATTCCAGCAGGGTTTCTTCCAGATGCTCCATATAACGCTCGAGCGCATCGGCGGTCGCCGGAGGCTGATCCCACTCTTCCAGCGGGTTGCCGCTCAACTCACCGTCGAGCGCCGTCATCCGCAATTCATAGCACAGCACCTGTACCGCCATCGCCAGATTCAGCGAGCTGTATTCCTCATTGGCGGGGATATTCACATGCAGGTTACAGAGTTGCAGCTCTTCGTTAGTCAGGCCGCGGTCCTCGCGACCAAACACCAAGGCAACTTTATGCTTTGCCGCCTCGCCATAGGCCTGCTTGGCGCAATGGCGCGGATCAAGCAGCGGCCAGGGAATACGGCGACCGCGTGCACTGGTGCCTACCACCAGACCGCAATCGGCAATCGCCTCTTCCAGGGTGTCAAACACCGTGGCGCCATCAAGCACATCAGTCGCATTAGATGCTCGCCAGGTCGCCTCATCGTGGGGATACTTCTTCGGTGCCACCAGCGCCAGATCGCTGACACACATGTTTTTCATGGCGCGCGCCACCGCCCCAATATTGCCCGGGTGCGAGGTGTTGACCAGTACGATGCGAATATTATCGAGACTCATACTCAGGCTCCCGCAATATCGCGTATGCGTTGCACCATGGCACGTAGACCATTGCCACGGGTCGGACTGAGATGACGCAGCAGATCGAGCTGCTCAAAATACTGCTCGATATCAAACGCCAGAATTTCGCTGGCTGACTTGTTGTTGTAAGCCGCCAAAATCACCCCCAGCAAACCCTTTACGATAAAGGCGTCGCTGTCGGCCTGAAACTCAAAGCTGTCGCCCTGCTGCTCGGTTTCCAGCCACACCTGACTCTGACAACCGCGTATCAAGCGGTCTTCAGTTTTCAGCTCGTCGGGCATGGCGGGCAATTCCTTGCCCAGATCAATAATGTATTTGTAGCGATCTTCCCAGCTGTCAAAAAAGCCGAGGGTATCGACTATGTCTTCTGCCGAAATACTGCGCCCGAAGGGGTTTTCACTCACGCTCACGTCCATCAGTAAAACATCCCCGTTTCCAGCTGAGCCTCTTCCGACATCATTTCCCGACTCCAGGGTGGATCGAATACCAGCTCAACCTTGACCGATTCAACATTGGGCACCTGGGCAACGCGGTATTCCACATCACCCACCAAAACCGGGCCCATGCCGCAGCCGGGCGCCGTTAAGGTCATTTCGATGGACACGCTTTTTGCGCTTTGATCGATTTCAACTGTATAGATCAGACCCAGGTTAACCAAATCCACCGGGATCTCAGGATCAAATACCGTGCGCAGAGCTTCCCAGACTTGCTCTTCAACAATGTCGTCACCGTCAGGTTGCTCAAATTCGAGCACCTCGGGTTCCAGCCCGAGCGCGGCCGCATCCGTGCCATCTACCCGCACCATGTTGCCGTTATAGGTCACCGTGTAGTTGCCACCCAGCGCCTGGGTGATGGTGACAAAGTTGTCCTTGGGGATAGTAATGGGCGTACCAACCGGCACGATGCGTCCCGGACAATCGGTGACGGTTGTCACCATTCTGCGTTCCATGTGCTTTCTCTCTTAACCGCGCTTCAGTTGACGCTGAAGCTTTCGCCGCAGCCACACTCATCCGATACATTCGGGTTGATGAATTTCAGCGTGCGATTCAGCCCCTCGCGGGTAAAATCGATCTGGGTGCCGCGCATCATGCCCATAGCATCCGTCGCGACAAACAGGGTGACCCCGTTGTCGAGGGTGAGGACAACATCGTCGGCCTCTTTCTGCTCAACAATATCGATCACGTACTTGTAACCGGTGCAGCCACTTTCCTTGACGGACAGACGAACCGCGCTCTCGGCCTTATCGGCCAGCTGCTTGCGAAAATGTTCCTGCGCCGCCTCGGTGACAGTCAGCGCCTGTTCAGGTGTAAAGGTTTCAACGCTCATTTTTTCACTCCAACCAATTCAGACTTAGAGCAACTCAAAGCAAAAAAGTTTTGGCTTTTTCGAGTCCGGCAAACAGGGCGTCCACATCCTCAAAGGTGTTATAGAGGGCGAACGAGGCTCGCACGGTGCCGGGAATGCCAAACTGTTTCATAATCGGCTGAGCACAGTGATCGCCGGTGCGAACGGCAATACCCTGCTGATCCAGCAGCATGCCCACATCAGCAGGATGCACGCCTTCCAGCAAAAAGGAAAAGGCTCCAGCAATGGTCTCGGCACAGCCAACACGCTTCAGACCATCAAAGGCCGCCGCCTTGTCGTGGGCATATTGCATCAGGGCCTTTTCGTGGCCCGCCAGCGCAGCCCGATCCAGCCCCTGCAGATAGTCCACCGCCGCCGCCAGCCCGACTGCGCCACCAATATTCGGCGTGCCTGCTTCAAATTTAAAGGGCAGCTCGTTAAACGTGGTGCCATCAAAGCTAACGGTTTTAATCATCTCACCGCCACCGTGGTAGGGCGGCATTTGCTCAAGCAAGGCCTCTTTGCCGTAGAGCACACCGGTTCCGGTGGGCCCGTACATCTTGTGACCCGAGAAGGCGTAGAAATCGCAATCCAGTGCCTGCACATCCACATCAAAATGCGGAACGCCTTGAGCACCGTCGATCAGCACTTTGGCTCCGGCGCTGTGAGCAAGATCGATAATGAGCTTGATCGGGTTGACCGTACCCAACGCATTGGAGACGTGCCCTACCGCGACCAGTTTGACCCGCTCATCCAGCAACCCCTTGAAGGCCTCAATATCCAGCTCACCCGCTTCGGACACAGGAATTGGGATAACGTCGGCAGCGCACGCCTCGGCGGCGAGTTGCCAGGGCACAATATTGGAGTGGTGCTCCATAGCGGACACCAGAATCCGATCACCTGCTTTCAGTACGCTGCGTGCGTAACTGCTTGCGACCAAATTGATGCTCTCGGTCGTCCCGCGCGTCCACAACACCTCTTTGCTGCTACCGGCGTTAATAAACTGCACAACCTTGTTGCGGGCGTTTTCAAAGGCCACGGTGGCGCGATCACTGAGCGCGTGCGCACCGCGATGCACGTTTGAATTATCACGGGCGTAGTAGTTGACCAGCGCATCTATCACCGCCTGCGGTTTCTGCGTGGTCGCCGCATTGTCCAGATAGATCAGAGGCTGGCCATTGACCTCTTGCTGCAGCGCGGGAAAATCGCCGCGCAGAGCTTTGGCGTCAAAGCCGGTGATGGAAGGCGCCACCGCATTCATGCAGCCGCCCTCGCCCGATCAAATTTCTTCTCAAACAGCTCGGATACCAGCGGTGTCAGGTAGTCGCGAACCGGAATATGCGCCAGCTGCTCGAGCAGCTCATTGATGAAACCAAAACTCAGCATGACCTCTGCGCGCTCTCGATCCACGCCCCGGCTCTGCAGGTAATACAGGGCCTTTTCTTCCAATTGGGCAATGGTGGCACCGTGGCTGCATTTCACATCGTCAGCGTAGATCTCAAGCTCTGGCTTGGTATCCACCTCTGCATTGTGACTGGTCAACAGATTCTTGTTGCTGAGATCGGCCACCGTCTTCTGGGCATCTTCATGAATATGGATGCGGCCGTTAAACACCGCTTTACCGTGATCACCGATAATGCCGCGAAACACTTCGTGGGTAGTGCAATTGGGCACGGCGTGCTCAATACAGGTGTGAAAGTCCACGGTGTGTTTGTGGTTCGGCATGTAAATGCCATTTAAACCGCAGTGAGCGCCCTCGCCCCGGTGGTGAACCACCACATCGGTGCGCTGCAGATTGGCCCCCAGACTCATCATAAAGCTGTTGAGGGTCGCGTCACGGTCCAGATTCACGTGCACGCCACCGATATGCAGGGTGTTTTCTTCTTCCAAATGCAGGTGGTAGTGGGTCAAACGCGCATTGGCATCCAGCTGCACTTCGGTTACCGCGTTCGTGAAGCAGTTCTGCGCCTCATCGGTGCTGCTGAAGTGCTCAACCACCGTCGCTTCGGCAGACGTTTCCAGGTGCACCAGCAAGCGCTGATTAACCGCGAAATTCTGTGCCTCTGGCGTGGTGATGTGGTGGATATAGATCGGTGTTTTCACCTGAGAATTTTTGGCTACATGCAAGTACACGCCTTCCTGCAACCAGCTGTCGTTCAGGGCCGCAAAAAGATGCTTTTCGCTGTCAGCAATCGTGCCCAGTTTGCTCAGTATGGCCTGCCGCTGACCTTCATTGGCCTGGGAAAAACGCACAAGCTCAACACTCTCCGGCAGACTATTGCAGGACAGGCTTTCAGAAAACACGCCGTTGACAAAGATCAGTGCACAGGCGTCGAGACCTTGAATGGCATCCACCTGCTCGGTCAACTCTGCGCCGCTGGCCTGGGGCCAGCGCAGATAACTGCCGTCCGCCAAGGCCTGCAGGCTGGTGTATTTCCAGTTTTCGGTTTTGCGTGTCGGAAAAGGTGTCACCTTCCAGCGCTCGCGACCACGCTGATTGAAATCGGCCAGCCAGTCGAGACCCGCTGGCGTTAACTCCGCCGCTTGTTGGGTAAACGCTGTCATTACGCGACCTCTTTGGTGATCCAGCCGTAGCCTTTTTCTTCCAGCTCCAGCGCCAGCGAACTATCGCCGGACTTGATAATCTTGCCGCCAGACAAAACGTGTACGAAATCGGGTTTGATGAAATCCAAAAGGCGCTGATAGTGGGTCACCAGCACAATGGCACGGTCTTCACTGCGCATGGCGTTAACGCCTTCGGCAACCACCTGCAGGGCGTCGATATCCAGCCCCGAATCCGTTTCATCCATGATGCAAAGCTTGGGTTCCAGCAGCATCATCTGCATCAACTCGTTGCGCTTCTTCTCACCGCCGGAGAAGCCTTCGTTGACACCGCGCTTGAGGAACTGATCATCCAGATTCACCGCTTTGCACTTCTCGCGTGCGAGCTTCATAAACTGGACGGAATCAATCGCTTCCTGCCCTCGATGCTCGCGCACCGCATCCACGGCGGTTTTCAGAAACTCCATATTGCTTACGCCGGGAATCTCGACCGGATACTGAAAAGCCAGAAACAGGCCTTCACGGGCGCGCTCTTCGGTGTCCATATCCAGCAGGTTTTTGCCGTCAAAATCGACACTGCCGCTAGTGGCCTCGTAGTTTTCCCGACCCGCCAGCACATGACCCAGCGTGCTTTTACCCGACCCGTTCGGCCCCATAATGGCGTGCACTTCGCCCGCCTTCACTTCCAGACTCAGGCCTTTCAGAATTTCCTTGTCGCCGACATTGGCGCGCAGATCTTTAACAGACAACATTGACAGATACTCTCCAGCAATTTTACGAGTACAGCCCTAACCGGCCGCACCTTAAAGACGAATTGGTTTTAGCCTACCGAGCCTTCCAGGCTCACCTCGAGCAGTTTGCCGGCCTCAACCGCAAACTCCATCGGCAGCTCTTTAAACACTTCTTTACAGAAACCGTTAACAATCAGCGAAACCGCTTTTTCCGCATCCAGTCCGCGTTGCTGACACAGATAGAGCTGATCCTCACTCACCTTGGAGGTGGTGGCCTCATGCTCTACCACCGCGCTGGGATTGCGGCTTTCGATGTAGGGGAAGGTGTGAGCACCACAGCGATCGCCAATCAACAGCGAATCACACTGGGTATAGTTGCGGGCGCCCTCGGCGCGCTGACTCATGCGTACCAGACCGCGATAGGCGTTCTGACTCTGACCGGCAGAGATACCCTTGGAGATGATCGTCGAGCGCGTGTTTTTGCCCATATGAATCATCTTGGTGCCGGTATCGGCCTGCTGGAAATTGTTGGTCAGGGCGACTGAGTAAAACTCGCCGACACTGTTATCGCCGCGCAGCACCACACTCGGGTACTTCCAGGTCACTGCAGAACCGGTTTCCACCTGGGTCCAGGAAATCTTGGCACTGTCGTGACACACGCCGCGCTTGGTTACAAAGTTGTAGATACCGCCCTTGCCTTCCTTGTCGCCGGGATACCAGTTCTGCACGGTGGAGTATTTGATCTGGGCGTTATCCAGCGCCACCAGCTCAACCACCGCCGCATGCAGCTGATTCTCATCACGCATGGGCGCGGTGCAGCCTTCGAGGTAGCTCACATGGCTGCCCTCTTCGGCCACAATCAGGGTGCGCTCGAACTGGCCGGTTTTGGCTTCGTTGATGCGGAAATAGGTGGACAGCTCCATCGGGCAACGCACGCCCTTGGGGATATAAACGAACGAACCATCACTGAACACAGCGCTGTTCAGAGCCGCATAGAAGTTGTCCTTGCGCGGCACCACAGAGCCCAGATACTTCTTCACCAGCTCGGGGTATTCGTGAACAGCTTCGGAAATAGAGCAGAAAATCACACCCGCCTCGAGCAGCTTGGCGCGGAAGGTGGTGCCTACTGAGACCGAATCAAACACCGCATCGACCGCGACACCGGCCAGCATTTCCTGCTCATGCAGCGGAATACCGAGTTTTTCGTAGGTGCGCAGCAGCTCGGGATCGACCTCATCCAGGCTTTTGGGCTTGTCAGCCATGCTCTTCGGGGCCGAAAAGTACGAAAGGGCCTGAAAGTCGACTTTCGGGTAGCGCACATGGGCCCACTCGGGCTCAACCATTTCCAGCCAGCCGCGATAGGCTTCCAGACGCCACTCCAGCATCCAGTCGGGCTCACCCTTCTTGTTGGAAATGAAGCGGATAACGTCTTCATCCAAGCCCGGAGGCAGGGTATCGGACTCGACCGAGGTGTAAAAACCGGCCTCGTAGTCGCCTTTCAGCAGGGTATCAATTTGGGCCTGTTCGCCTTGTGACATAATCCTGGACTCAAAATTTCTATTAAAATCAAATAACTGGGCTTTGCCTGCAAGGCAGGCTCCTACAATCGGCACGATGGGAGCGAGCCCTGCTCGCAGGGGGTGTATTGTGACAAAACCGAGTAAATTACTCAACTATTAGTCAGGGTGATTTTGGCGTGGCGAGAAGGAGGGAAAGCAGCCGCCCTCGCCCACTCAGAGCGAGTCGCGGCTGCCAATTAGTGAGACCGTATCAGGCTGCTTGTTTAGCGTCCCCGTGCTCCAGCCAATGTAGAGCAAGGTCGCTTTCTTCCGAGGTGAAGCCTCTAATTTCCATCCAGGAAAATAGATGCCCCTCCCAAGCGCTGAGTTTACGTATCCAGGTTTTGTCGCACACCACTGCAATGCGCTCAAAATGCCGATACGCCTTGATGAAGGCGCCGATATGGGA
Source organism: Litorivivens sp. (assembly GCA_041585035.1). Lineage (GTDB taxonomy): Bacteria > Pseudomonadota > Gammaproteobacteria > Pseudomonadales > Spongiibacteraceae > Litorivivens. The sequence goes on along the minus strand of JBFHCW010000005.1, from coordinate 9,304 downwards.
GAACTCAAACCCAATGGCCGCGAGCGAAGGCCAGTGAAACTCACTGACGGTGACCAGCATATGCCCACCCTGCATATCCGTGGTCACACGGCTCAATTCGTCGAGAAAATTCTGCATATCCTCTTTGGTAATCGAGCCCTGCATTTCAACATCAATACGATTCAGATCGACCGGAAATACTGTAAGCATGATTTTGTCCTCGCGGTGTAGACCGCTGCCAAACACCATGGAAAAAGTATAGGGCATGGACACTCACGAGACTGCAAATCTACACGCCATAGTTAACATTAATCTAAAAGGGAACAGCTCTATGGCAGCAACGACTAAAAACGAAGCCACTAGCACGCATGCGACACTGTATGAGTGTTAGCTAAAGGCACACTGGTCGATGACAGCGCATAAAATACACCGTCAGCCCGCTGGCTCCCACACAAATCGCCAGCTGGACAACCGCTCCACATGGCCAGCACAGACCCATAAATCAGCAACCGCAACCAGTTCGGCATCCAGATAAATAAGCGGCAAGCGGTCTCGCCGCCAGGGTGGCACCCCGCTCTCCTGCAGGAGCTTTTTCAGGCGTTGGGAATGGGCTCGCCCGGCAGGCTGGCAGCGCTCTCCACCGCGCCGAAACCGAATTGTGAAGCGCTCCGGCTGATCGCCGCCTACAGCGCTGAGTTTTCCGGCTCCCGGCAAGTCCAGCACAGCGCCCCCATCCCAGGTCAGCTCCAGCTGTGTATCGAAAGGCTCCAGCTGAGTGATATACAAGCCATCTTTAAAACGACGCACCTGAAAGTCACCCAATTCGAACACCGGCTCGGCATCCACGGAAGACCAGAGCATGGATTTCTGCAGGGCCTGTAGTTGAGCCAGCGAAGGCGTTAAACCGGTCTGTCCAAGCCACTGGCGCAAGGCTGCATTGCGGCCACCCTCATCCAGGCTGCGCAGTGCCTCCAGATTGAGAACGGTCCACGCGCTTTTGCGGGTATGCAAGGTGAGATTGCTGATCGCATCTTCGGGCAAAGCCATCGTCGCCAAACCGGTGAGCCTTGCCAGTGTTGTGCGGTAAGCCGGCCAGCGCGCTTCGACCTGGGGCAAAATTTTATGGCGAAGGTAGTTACGATCAAAGGCGGTATCACGGTTACTTGGGTCTTCAATCCACTCCAGTTGATGCTGGCGGGCATAGTCCTCCAGGCTACTGCGCGACAGACCCAGCAGCGGCCGCACGAGCAGGGCTTCGCCCAACTCGCGCTCGCGGGGCATACCCTTTAAGCCTTCAAGCCCTGTGCCGCGAAACAGCCTAAGCAACAAAGTTTCGGCCTGGTCATCGAGATGGTGAGCTTGCAGCAGTACATCGCCTGCCTCAAGAAACGCATCAAAGGCCTGATAACGGGCCCGACGAGCAGCCTCTTCCACGCTGGCGCTGTCATCCACAGAAACCCTTAGCGCGTGAAAAGCGATGCCCTGCGAGTTTGCAAAACGTTCACAATGGCGCTGCCAGTCATCGGCCTCGGGCTGCAGGCCGTGATGAATATGCAAGGCATGCAGCGGAGGTCGCTCGGGCAGCGCGCCGAGTGCATGCAGTAAAACGGTAGAATCGAGGCCGCCACTGAAGGCGACCACCCAGCGCGGCCGGTCGAGGTAGGGCTCAAGCAGTTCGAGGAGAACGGATTCCATGCTGAACCCGGCCTGCAGTCTTAGCTGTTGCCGTAGGACATCAGACGCTCGTAGCGACGCGCCAGCAATTCGTCCATCGGCTGGGATTGCAGATCCTGAAGCTGTTCCAACAGGTGTTTCTTCAGCCGTTCGGCCATCAAATCTATATCGCGATGGGCGCCGCCCAGCGGCTCGGGAATGGTGGAGTCCACAATACCCAGCTCTTCCAGTACGGTGGAAGTCACGCCCATGGCCTCAGCGGCATCCGGCGCTTTTTCACTGGTCTTCCAGATAATGTTGGCACACCCTTCCGGAGAGATAACAAAGTAAGTGGAATATTGCAGCATGGCGAGGTGGTCACCCACGCCGATACCGATCGCGCCCCCGGAGCTACCCTCGCCCACCACCACGCAAATAACCTGGGTTTTAAGGCGCGACATGACAGCCAGATTCTGGGCAATGGCTTCACTGATGCCGCGCTCTTCACTGTCGATACCGGGATAGGCTCCGGGCGTGTCGATCAGGGTGATCACGGGAATCTTGAATCGTTCGGCCAGCTCCATCAGACGCAGAGCTTTACGGTAACCCTCAGGCTTGGGCATACCAAAATTGCGTTTCACCTTTTCCTGTACGCCCCGGCCTTTCTCCTGGCCGATAACCATAACCGGCTTGCCACCCAACCGAGCGATACCACCAATGATAGCCTTGTCATCACCAAATCGGCGATCGCCGTGCAGTTCGTCGAAATCGTCGAAAATGCGGTTAATGTAATCGAGGGAGTACGGGCGCATCGGATGACGCGCCACTTTGACGATGTCCCAGGACGTCAGCGAGCTGAAAATCTTCTCGGTGAGTTTGGTGCTCTTTTCCCGCAGTTTGGTAATTTCTTCAGTAATGTTGAGATCGTTGTCATTGCCCACCAACTGCAACTCCTGGATCTTGGTTTCCAGTTCGGCGATGGGCTGTTCAAAGTCTAGGTAGTTCGGATTCATTACTGGTCTGTCTCTGTTGAGTGCCCGGCGAGTTAACACTGAACACTTATTTTTTCTTTAAAAACAATGTGTAAGAGCACAGCATTATACTTTATTCGTAATCGATGACCACGTTATTAATGCCGCAGTCGTCACGCAATCGGATAATCAATTCATCACTGGGCCGGACCTGCCATTCCTCTCCGAGGCGGATATCGGCGCTGCATTCCTCGCGCCGATAGGCGATTACAACGGGGCAGGAACCACCTTTGGCATGCTGGAGATGGGATTTCACCCGCTGGATAAACTGCTCCGCCATCTGCTCCGAGGACAGCTGCAGCCGCAGCCGCTTGGCCCGTATCTCTCGAGCCTCATCCAGTGTCACCAGCGTATCGGCGGCCATTCTCAGACCTCCGGTAAAATCGTCGTGGGACACCTTGCCCTCAACCACCAATATCTGATCCTTGCCCAACTTCTCCCGCGCTTGCTGGAACGCTTCCGAGTACAAGGCCGCATCGATTCGGGCGGTGCGATCATCCAGCGTCACCACGGCCATATCGCCGCGCCGGGTTTTGATGACCCGCATGCCCACCACCAACCCGGCAACCTTACAGGTCTGGTTATCCGGTTTGAGGTCGACAATACGCTTGGGCACAAACTGCCGGATCTCGGCTTCGTAATCGTCAATCGGGTGCCCGGTAACATAGAGGCCAAGGGTGTCTTTTTCGCCCTGCAAACGCTCACGGGTATTCCAACGGCGCACGTTGCGAAAATCTTCATACACATCGCGCTCGTCGGCAGCCAGCGTTTCGCCGAACATATCGAGCATGCCCGCTTCTTCATTTTTCGCGGTCTGTTCAGCGCCTTTTACCGCCTCCGGTAAACTCGCCATCAACACCGCGCGATCTTCGCCGAGCGAATCAAACGCGCCGGCGCGAATCAGGGCTTCCAGTGCCCGCTTGTTCACTTTGCGCGGATCCGTGCGGGTGCAGAAGTCGAACAGGTTTTTGAACGGGCCGCCCTGCTTGCGCGCCGCAATCAGATTTTCTACCGGCCCTTCACCCAGCCCTTTAATGGCGCCGAGCCCGTAGATGATTTCGCCGTCATCGTTAACGGTGAACTTGTATTCACCCTGATTGACGTCCGGCAGTTTGAGCGGCAGCTTCATCGCCCGGCATTCTTCGATGAAGGTAACGATCTTGTCGGTGTTATCCAGTTCCGAACTCATGACCGCCGCCATAAACTCTGCTGGATAATGTGCCTTCAGCCACGCCGTCTGGTAGGACACCAGGGCATAGGCCGCCGAGTGGGATTTGTTAAAACCGTAGCCCGCAAACTTTTCCATCAAGTCGAAAATGTTGGAAGCGAGGTCTTTATCAAAACCCTTTTCGATAGCGCCGGCGAGAAACAACTCCCGCTGCTTGGCCATCTCTTCCGGTTTTTTCTTACCCATGGCCCGGCGCAACAAGTCTGCGCCGCCGAGCGAGTAACCACCCATTTCCTGGGCGATCTGCATAACCTGCTCCTGATACAGGATGATGCCGTAGGTGGGCTCCAGGATCGGCTTGAGGCACTCATGCTGGTATTGGGGGTGAGGATAGGACGGCTCTTCGCGACCGTGCTTACGGTTGATAAAGTCATCAACCATGCCTGACTGCAGCGGACCAGGCCGGAACAGGGCCACCAGTGCGATGATGTCTTCAAAGCGGTCGGGCAGCAGCCGCTTGATCAGGTCTTTCATGCCGCGTGATTCAAGCTGGAAGACCGCCGTGGTCTCGGCTTTCTTCAGCAGGGTAAAGGTATCCGGGTCTTCCAGCGGAATCGCCATGATATCCAGCGCGTCCTCGCCCACCTTGGCCCGCTTTCCATTAATGATTTCCAGCGCCCAGTTAATGATGGTCAGGGTCCGCAGGCCGAGAAAGTCGAACTTGACCAGCCCCGCTTCTTCTACGTCGTTTTTGTCGTACTGGGTAACCAGGCCGCCACCGGCGTCATCGCAATACAGTGGCGAGAAATCCGTCAACCGAGAGGGCGCGATCACCACGCCCCCGGCGTGCTTGCCGACACCCCGGGTTATGCCTTCCAGCTTCTGGGCCATGTCCCAGATTTCCTGGCCAGCTTCATCTTCTTCGAGGTACTGGCGCAGCGCCTCTTCCTGTTCGTACGCCTTTTCCAGCGTCATCCCCACCTCAAAGGGAATCAGCTTGGACAGTTTGTCGCCCACCATGTAAGGCTTGCCCTGTACCCGGGCAACATCGCGCACCACCGCCTTCGCCGCCATGGTGCCAAAGGTGATGATCTGGCTGACCGCCTCACGACCGTAATGATCGGCCACATAGGAAATGACCTGATCGCGTCCTTCCATGCAGAAATCGACGTCGAAGTCGGGCATCGATACCCGCTCGGGATTCAGAAAGCGTTCGAACAGCAGGTCGTATTCAATCGGGTCAAGGTCAGTGATTTTCAAGGCGTAAGCTACCAGCGAACCGGCACCGGAACCCCGCCCCGGCCCCACCGGAATACCGTGATCCTTGGCCCACTGGATAAAGTCCATTACGATCAGAAAGTAACCGGGAAAACCCATCTGCAGGATGATATTCAGCTCGAAGTCGAGCCGATCCCGATATTCCTTTTCTATGGCAGGAAAGTCCGGCGAGCTGGTATCGAACAAAAACTCCAGCCGATCATCCAGCCCCTTGTGAGACAGTTTCCGGAAAAACTCATCCTGGGTCATACCCTCTGGAATCGGATACTCAGGCAGATAATACGTACCCAGCTCAATTTCCACGTTGCAGCGCTTGGCGATTTCAACCGTGTTTTCCAGCGCCTCGGGGATATCGGAAAACAGCTCGGCCATCTCCTCCGGGGAACGCAGATATTGATCTGCACTGTAACGGCGCGCGCGACGCGGGTCATCCAGGGTTCTGCCGTCAGAAATACACACCCGGGTTTCGTGGGCCTCATATTCGTCGGCCTTCAGGAACTGGACATCGTTGGTTGCCACCACCGGGCAGTCCAGCTCTGAGGCCAGCTCCACCGCTGCGTGCAGGTAGTCTTCCTCGTACTCCCGGTGAGTGCGCTGCAGTTCCAGGTAAAAGCAACCGGGGAAATCCGCCATCCAGCCGCGCAGGCAGTCGGCGGCCTGATCCCGTTTTCCGGACAGAAGGTACTGTCCCACATCGCCCTCTCGTCCGCCGGACAGCACAATCAAACCTTCGCCGTGCTCGCGCAGCCACTGTCGGTGCAGATAGGCTTTGCCCTGTTGCTGACCTTCCTGGTAGGCGCGGGATATCAGCACCCGCATATTGGCGTAACCGTCGTTGTTGCGTGCCAGCAAAACGATCTGGCTTATATGGTCGGGATCGTGCTCATCGCGAAGAAAAAAGTCGCTGCCGTATATCGGCTTGATACCGGCGCCATAGCAGGCCTTGCGGAACTTGATCAGAGCGTAGAAGTTGCAGCGATCCGTCAGCGCAACCGCCGGCATACCGAGTTCACTAACGCTTTTTATCAGCGGCTTGATCCGCACGATACCGTCGGACAGGGAGTATTCGGAATGTACCCGCAGGTGAACAAACCCGGTCATGAAAGCTCCTCGACAATTTTTCGCACCGGCGCGTAGGAACGGCGGTGAAAAGGGGTGATGCCGTGCTCACGCAGGGCATCCAGATGCACCTTGGTAGGATACCCCTTGTGGCTGGCGAAACCATAGTCGGGATACTGCACAGCCAGAGCATCCATTTCCGCATCGCGGGTAACCTTTGCCAGAATCGACGCGGCAGCGATACAGGCGTGCAGGCTGTCGCCCTTCACCACCGCCTGGGCGGGGTAACGCCACTTGGGCAGCTTGTTGCCATCCACCAGCACATAGTGGGGCTGGGTTGGCAGGGTCTCTACCGCGCGCTTCATCGCCAGCAGGCTGGCCTGCAAGATATTAAGGCTGTCTATTTCATCTATGGAGGCACGGGCAATACTGTAACTAAGCGCCTTGTCCCGAATCTCATCAAACAGGGCCAGACGTTTTTTCTCAGTCAGTTTCTTGGAGTCGTTCAATCCGGCGATGGGCCGCGCCGGGTCGAGAATTACGGCGGCGGTGACCACATCGCCCGCCAACGGGCCGCGCCCCACCTCGTCAACGCCGGCGGTCAGTTCGGGAAACTCGAAGCTGTCGAAAAGATCAGCCATGGGTACTTGCCTCCGCCAATTGCCAAACCGCCTTTGCAGCGCTGTCACTCGCATTGAGCGCAAGTTCGCGATGCATGTCCGCAAAGCAGGCTTTTAGCTCATCCACCTCAGGGCCACCCTGCAAACGCTCCAGCACTAAGGGGCCGATCACATCCGGACGCACATCATCCTGAATGACTTCAGGCACCAAGGCCTTCGAGGCCAGCAGGTTCGGCAGAGAAATATGCGGGGTTTTCACCAGACGGGAAAGAATCCTGTAACTCAAACTCCCCATACGGTATGCCACCACCATGGGTCTTTTCAGCAACATGGCTTCCAGTGTGGTAGTACCCGACGCCATCAACACCACGTCAGCCGCCGACATCGCCTCGCGCGACTGCCCGTCCAGTAATTGCACCTTGGTGCTGCGATTCACCAGCAGGCTTTCCAGCTGTTCACGACGCTCGGCGCTCGCAGCCGGAATCAGGACCTTCATGTCCGGCAGCTGCTCCTGTAACCAGTCCACGGTATCAAGGAAAGGCGGAGCCAGATGCCCTACTTCCCCCCCTCGACTGCCAGGCAGTACCGCCAGAATTAGCGCTTCACTGCTTAGCCCGAGTGAATCCCGCGCAGAAACGCGCTGATCTTCCAGTGGAAATTCATCCGCAAGGGGGTGGCCGACAAAGTGCACGGGCACCTGATGGACTTTGTAGAAAGCCGCCTCAAAGGGCAGCAGCGTCAGCATGAGATCGACCGCCCGGGCAATGGTCTTGATCCTGCCCTGCCGCCAGGCCCACACCGACGGGCTGACGTAATGCACGGTCTTGATACCTGCGCTCTTCAGGTCTGCTTCGATATTGAGCGTGAAGTCCGGCGAGTCGATGCCGATAAACACATCGGGACGGGTTTTACGAAAGTGCTGCTTGAGATGCTTACGCATACGCAGCAATTCCGGCAGGCGCTTAAGCGGTTCAGTCAGCCCCATCACGGACAGGCGATCCATGGGATACAGGCTGTTAAAGCCCATCGCCAGCATTCGAGAGCCACCAACGCCGTCGAAGTGAAGCTCAACGCCGCATTGGTCTGCGCGCGCCTGCAGGGCTTTCATCAAACCGGCCCCGAGGATATCGCCAGAGGCCTCCCCGACGACAATACCGATATGTAGTCTTCGTTTCGCCATGGGCTCCGGCAACTTTATTGTTTTCAATGTTCGCGCAGGTGCGCGATGCGGGTGCTATCGCTAGCGGACAATACCCCGTGATGACTGGCGAATAGATTCCACCAGCAAGTTAACTTCAGGGGTTTTCTGCGCCAGCTCTTCCAGTTTCGCCAGTGCTTCGTCAGTCGTTAGCCCCTGCCGGTAAATCAACTTGTAGGCCCGGCGAATATCGCCGATTGCCTCACTGCTGAAACCGCGGCGCTTAAGCCCTTCCACGTTGATGCCCTTGGGCTCTCCCGGATTACCGGTAACGGTCACATAGGCGGGCACATCCTTGCCGACGGCCGCGCCCATACCCAAAAAGCTGTGCGCGCCCAGTTTGCAGTATTGATGTACCAGCGCATAACCGCTGAGAATCGTCCAGTCACCGAGAATGACATGCCCGGCAAGAGCCGAGTTGTTAACCATGATGCAGTTATCACCCAATACCGAATCGTGCCCCACGTGGGAGTAGGCCATCAACAGGTTGTTGTTGCCGATAACCGTTTCGCCGCGATCCTGTACGGTGCCGCGATGTATCGTCACACCTTCACGGATAACATTGTTGTCGCCTATGATCAGGCGTGTAGGTTCACCGTCGTACTTGAGGTCAGGAGTATCTTCGCCCACCGATGAAAACTGATAAATATGATTACCGCGCCCCATGACAGTGGGCCCTTTGAGCACCACGTGAGAGGCGATAATGCAGTCGTCTCCAATCTCGACATCGGGTCCTACAATGGTCCAGGGCCCTATCTCGACGTTCTCACCAATCTTGGCGGAGGGATCAATTATGGCGCGAGGATCAATCATTTCAGCGAGCCCGGTCTGCACACAGAATGGTAGCGGTACAGGCCAGTGTGCCTTCAACATAGGACTGGCACTCAAACTTCCAGATGCCCCGCTTGTCGGACACGTACTGTACTTTCATTTCCAGTTGATCACCGGGCACAACCTGGCGTTTGAAACGCACATTATCAACGCCCGCAAACATATAGATGGAGCCATCGGAGGGCTTTTTATCCATGGTTTTGAAACCAAGAATACCGGCCGCCTGAGCCATGGCTTCAATGATCAATACGCCGGGAAAAATCGGAATCTCGGGAAAATGCCCGTTAAAAATGGGTTCATTGATGGTGATGTTCTTGATCGCGGTAATACTCTTGCCCAGTTCGAGCTCAACCACACGATCCACTAACAAAAAGGGATAGCGGTGCGGGAGGTACTCCCGAATTTCATTTACATCCATCAACATGAAGGTTTATTTCCCAGAGGTTTCTTTAAACAATTTTTCTATATCGCCAAGGCGTTTATTCAG
>JBFHCW010000004.1:0-31611 GCA_041585035.1 Litorivivens sp. | reverse complement strand
CTGTTTGAGCGCTGGCTGAAGCGCCTTGAAGCGGCGCCGCTGTTTGCCTTCGACACGGAAACCACCAGTCTGGATTATATGGCGGCGCGGGTGGTTGGTGTGTCCTTTGCCGTCGAAGCGGGCAAGGCGGCCTATGTGCCTTTCGGTCACGATTATCTCGGTGCGCCCGAGCAGCTGAGTGAAGAAGAGGTGCTCGGTGCCCTGAAGCCACTGCTGGAAAACCCGGATAAACCGAAGGTGGGGCAGAACCTCAAATACGATGCCAATGTGCTGGTCAACCACGACATTGCCCTGCGCGGTATTGCCGAAGACACCATGCTGCAGTCGTACATTCTCGATGCGGCGGGCAATCGGCACGATATGGATTCGCTGGCCCTGAAATATCTGGGGGCCTCCACGGTTCACTACGAAGATATCGCCGGCAAGGGCGCCAAACAGCTCACCTTCAATCAGATAAAAGTCGAAGAAGCGGGCTATTACGCCGCCGAAGATGCAGATATCACGCTTAAGCTCCATGAAGCCCTGCGGCCGCAGGTGGCGGCTGAAAAAGAGCTGGATGATGTCTACCGGGCGATTGAGATGCCGCTGGTGCCGGTGCTCTCGCGCATGGAACGCTTTGGTGCCAAGGTCGATCGCGCCCTTTTAGACAAGCAGAGCCAGGAGCTGGCGGGAAAAATCGAGGCGATTCAAAAGCAGGCCTACGACGAAGCGGGTGGCCCCTTCAATCTCTCTTCGCCCAAGCAGCTCGGCGAAATCCTGTTTGAAAAGCTGGAACTGCCGGTAGTAAAGAAGACGCCGAAAGGCGCCCCCTCCACGGCGGAAGAGGTGCTGGTGGAGCTGGCCCATGACTACAAACTGCCTCAGCTGATTCTGGATTACCGGGGCATGGCGAAGCTTAAATCTACTTACACCGACAAGCTGCCGCAGATGATCAGTCCGGCCACCGGGCGTATCCACACCTCGTATCATCAGGCCGTGGCGGCCACCGGGCGACTGTCGTCAACAGACCCGAACCTGCAGAATATCCCTATTAAAACCCCCGAAGGTCGGCGAATTCGCCAGGCTTTCGTGGCGGAAAAAGGCTACAAGCTGGTGGCCGCCGATTACTCCCAGATCGAGTTGCGCATCATGGCCCACCTGTCGGGCGATGAGGGCTTGATCAAGGCCTTTGCCGACGGCAAGGATATCCACCGCGCTACCGCCGCTGAGGTGTTTGGTGTGGCGCTGGAAGACGTGGCCGACGAGCAGCGTCGCAACGCCAAGGCCATCAACTTTGGCCTGATTTACGGCATGTCGGCCTTTGGACTGGCCCGCCAGCTTCACATTACGCGCGGGGAAGCCCAGGACTACATCGAACGCTATTTTGCTCGCTACCCCGGTGTTGCCAGGTTTATGGAGGACATCAAGGCGAGCGCCAAGGACAAAGGCTACGTGGAAACCCTGTTCGGCCGCCGGCTGTACCTCCCGGATATCAAGGCCAGCAACGGTATGAGACGCCAGGCCGCCGAACGTATCGCCATCAACGCGCCGATGCAGGGCACTGCCGCCGATATCATCAAGCGAGCCATGATTGAGGTGGATGGCTGGCTGCAAACGAGCGATGTGGATGCGGCCATGATCATGCAGGTGCACGATGAGCTGATACTGGAAGTCGCGGAAGCCGAAGTGGACGCGGTGTCGAAAAAGCTCGAGCAGCTGATGGCCGGAGCCGCGGAGCTGTCGGTGCCGCTGGACGTCGGTCTGGGGGTTGGCGACAACTGGGATGAGGCCCATTAATCCCAGCTTAAATATCGCGCAAGCTGCTGATAGTGTATGGGTTTTGGGAATATTCCCATTTCCGGGATTTTGGGAACTAAAGGCTGGGGAAACCTTCTAAGCTTGTACGACAGCGAAATGCTGTTGGCCGACTTTCTCCATGAGTCGGTTTTTCCCCAGAGAAGCTGATTGCCCGGTGCCCCCCCATGCACCGGGCCTTTTTTTGGTTGCTCACCCAGTGTTGTTGCGCTGCGGGCCAGGCGAAACCCACCCGTCATTGCGAGCGCAGCGAAGCAACCTCGTCAAGCCCTCTGCCAACTGAAGAAGGTTGCTTCGCTGCGCTCGCAAGGACAGCGGTACTCCTATATTGCGGCGATGCCGCTCTACCCTTTGCATTAGCGAGCCAGAAACAGCGAGCCCCGCGGGGATTCACTCCTCGCTGTCCTCTTCAAATTCCTCATCCGGTTCGGTCGCATCCAGCCAGATATCCAGCTGCTCCTTCAGATCCTCGAGTCCGGTCCCTTTCAGCGCCGAAAACAGCTGCGTCTGCACCAGTGCGCCGTAGGCTTGTAAGTACTTCCTTACTTTCAGCAGGGCGTTTTTAGCCTGACCGTTGCTGAATTTGTCGGCCTTGGTCAACAGAATGCGCACCGGCATATCACAGTTGGCTGCCCACTGAATCATGGTCAGGTCAAAGGTCTGCAGCGGGTGGCGGATGTCCATCATCAACACCAGGCCGCGCAGGCAGCGGCGTTCCGCCAGATACTGCTCCAGATGGCGCTCCCACTTCTTTTTGACTTCCGGGGGCACTTTGGCAAAACCGTAGCCGGGTAAATCCACCAGTCGCTGGGTTTCGCTGAGACTGAAAAAGTTGATCAGCTGGGTGCGACCGGGGGTTTTGGAGGTTCGGCACAGCTTTTTGTTGTCGGTGAGCCGGTTGATGGCGCTGGATTTGCCCGCATTGGAGCGGCCGGCAAAGGCCACTTCGGCGCCGATATCGTCGGGGCACTGTTTCAGGCTGGGGGCGCTCTGCAGAAAGCGGGCGCTGCGGTAGCTGATGGCCGGGATATCGTCCATGGAAGTCTCTTGTTGGAACGTCACTGATGAAAGGGGTATAGTGCGGCCGGCGCAGGGATGGTCTCCCCCCGCCAGCTTTGTGTATAATGCCGCAGTTTTTTTTCGCGGTCATCCTGCCCGGGTTTGCTCCGCATTACAATCGTGAGCGATGTTATGAAGAAATCACTTTTGGCCCTGTTACTTTCTGTGGGCCTGATGAGCCTGGCGCAGGCGGATGCGCTGGAAGACCGCTACAATCGCACCTGTGCTGTCTGTCATGCCGCGGGTGCTGCCGGCGCACCGCGCACCGGCGATGCCGCTGAGTGGGATAAGCGTCTGCAGGAAAAAGGCATGGATACACTGGTGGCCAATGCCAAGAACGGCATCAAGGCGATGCCGCCCAAGGGTATGTGTTTTGACTGTTCGGACGAGGATTTCAAGGCCTTGATCGAATACATGGCCAAGCCCAAGTCGTAAAATCCCGAAAGAATCTGGAAATTATTGAGTAGGTACGATGAAAAAAACACTTCTGGTAATGCTGTCCACCCTGCTGCTCGCGGCGCCCTCTTTTGCTGGCGACGCTGCGAAAGGTAAGGCCAAGTCACAGTCCTGCGCTGCCTGTCATGGCGCCGACGGCAACAGTGCCGCGCCGACCTTCCCGAAGCTGGCGGGCCAGAATGAGAAATACCTGCTCAAGCAGATGAAGGACATCAAGTCCGGCGCCCGCCCGGTGCCAACCATGGCCGGCCAGCTGGACGGCAAGAGCGAGGAGGATATGGCAGACATTGCGGCCTACTACGCCAAGCAGCAAGGCACGGTCGGTCAGGCGAGCGAAACACTGGCCGCCAAGGGTGAAGCCATTTACCGCGGCGGTATTGTTGAGCGCGGAATCCCGGCCTGCAGCGGCTGTCACAGCCCCTCGGGCAAGGGCAACGCATCGGCGGGCTTCCCTGCCCTGTCCGGTCAGCACGCGGCCTACACCGAAGCCCAGCTGAAGGCCTTCCGCGCTGCCGCTGATGGCGACGAGAATGGCCGCATGAACGACGGTGAAGAAACCAAAACCATGCGCACGGTGGCTTTCCAGCTGAGCGACAGTGAAATCAAGGCGCTGGCAAACTTTATTCAGGGCCTCTACTGAGGTAGAGACGCTGTAGAATTGAAAAAGGCGGCTGTTGCCGCCTTTTTTGTCGGTCAGGGCTATTTAACCGGAACCCTGGCCGGGTAAAGTAATCAGAACAGAACGATTACCCAGGAGACTGAGAATGCTGACACGCCGATGGCTGATTGCCAGCCTGTTGACCCTGCTGCTGCCCGCTGCGGCCTGCGCTGAAAAATCTGCGTCGACCTTTGTTGAAGGCGAGCACTACGTTCGTCTGGACAACGAAGTCCGCACCGTGAACCCGAATAAAATCGAAGTCACTGAAGTGTTCTGGTACGGCTGCAGCCACTGCTTTCACTTTGAGCCGATGGTGCACGCCTGGTCGAAAAAACAAACCGACGACGTGGTCTTCGTGCAGTCCCCCGCCATGTGGAATCGGGTGATGGAAACTCACGCTCGCGCCTACTACACCGCCAAAGCCCTGGGCGTGCTGGACAAGGTTCATCAGCCGATCTTCAATGCGATCAATATGGAGCGCAATATGCTGCGCGACGCAGATGCACTGGCCGAATTGTTTGCCCAGCACGGCGTCGACCGCGAGAAGTTCATGAAGGTGTTCAACTCGTTCTCGATTGATAGTCAGGTGCGCCAGGCCGACGCCCGTGCCCGTGGCTACGGTATTCAGGGGACGCCGGAAATGGTCGTCAACGGCAAATTCCGGGTCAGCACCCGCACGGCCGGCAGTCAGCGCAATATGCTGAATGTGGTCGATTATCTTGTAGAGCAGGAGCGCAAAGCCGCTCAGTGAGCACTTCTCCCCCAAGCGCACCGGCCTGGATGACCGATGCGCTGCGTTATATCCCCGAGTCGCGCAGCGTTGATGTCGAAGGTTGCGCCATTCATTACCTGTGCTGGAACCCACAAGCTGTGGACAAGCCACCGCTGCTGTTGGCGCATGGGTTTTGCGCCCACGCGCACTGGTGGGATGTCACCGTGCCGGCCCTGCTCGACCACTATCGGGTGGTGGCGCTGGACTTCAGTGGCATGGGCGACAGTGGTCACCGCGAACACTACTCTCACCCCCAGTATTGCCGCGAAATCGTTGCGGTGATCGAGGCGGAAAATCTGGCGCCCGTCAATCTGGTGGGGCACAGCTTTGGCGGGCTGGTGAGCATTCAAACCACCGCGCGGTTCCCGGACAAGGTCCAGAGCCTGACCATCATTGACTCCCGTATCAGCTTGCCGCGAACTGGCGACGAAACGCCCTCGCGCGGTGCCTCTGAGCTGCGCCCCAAGCGGGTATACCCCACTCTGGAGCAGGCAATGGCGCGCTTTCGCCTGATTCCCGAGGAGAACTGCACCGACCCTGCCCTGTTCGCTCATGTGGCCCGTGGCTCGCTGCGCGAACAGGATGGCGGCTGGGTGTGGAAGTTTGACGACCGCATCACGCAGACCCTTGAGCCGGTCGAGGTGCCCGAAGCCGACTTGCTACCCAATATTACCTGCCCCACCGCGTTTATTTTTGGCGAGCACAGCATTGTCGCACCGCGTGAAATGGCCGAGAAAACGGTGGCCTACATGGCGAACGGCAGAGCGCCCATCGAAATCAGCGATGCCCATCACCACGTCTTGCTGGACCAGCCTCTGGCGATGCGGGAAGCGCTTGTTACGCTGCTGGCCGAGCTGCGCGCCGGGAATTCGGGCAGGGACTGAATTTTTCGGGTTAAAATGGCGCTTTCAGCGTCAACAGGGAACCCGAGACCATGCAACAATGGATAATACCGCGGTAGTTTTTTGCTGGTCTGCAGCCTGTTGGCCGCCTGTCACGATTCCAGTTCCTCGTCATCGCCCTCTTCTGTTCCCGCAACCGACTCGGCCGCGCCCCAGCTTACTCCTCTCAATCAGCAGCTCGCTGCCTGTACGCGCGACAATCCGGTGCTGATTCCGCCGGACGCAACCCAGG
Source organism: Litorivivens sp. (assembly GCA_041585035.1). Lineage (GTDB taxonomy): Bacteria > Pseudomonadota > Gammaproteobacteria > Pseudomonadales > Spongiibacteraceae > Litorivivens. Next base: position 25,738 of record JBFHCW010000004.1, on the reverse strand, counting down.
GAACCGCGCCAGATGGCTATGTGGCCGATGTCAGCGGTGACTTTGCGCTGGATCTTGCCGGCGAAGGCATTGCGGTCGCGGCCCCGGCGGGCCAGTGCTCGGACAATGAAAGCTTTCGTTTTGGTACGGGCATTGGTGATATCACCGGCGTGATCGCCAACACCGGCGGCATGGGTTGGGAAGATCCGGAGCAGGTGCTGAGCGGTATTCACCAGCGCCAGTATGCGCGCGCCTACGCCATTGAAAGCCCCTGCAACGGCAAGCGTGTGCTGTTTGTTTCCACCGACACCGGCATGATCTTTGGCTCCGTGCGCCAGGGTGTGCTGGCGGAGATTGCCGCCGATACCGCACTGAGCCAGCGCTACGGTCCGGACAATCTGATGCTGTCGGCCACCCATACCCATTCCGGCCCGGCGGGCTACTCCCACCACGAGGCCTTTAACCTGTTTCACTTTGGCTTCGATCAGGACAGCCTCGATGTGATTGTGCGCGGGGTGGTGGACGCGATTCGCAAAGCCGACGCCAACCTGCTGGCCAACCCCGAGCCAGCGCCGATATCCTTGGCCAGCGGTGAACTGCTCAATACCAATATCAACCGCTCCCTGCCCGCCTTCGAGCGCAACCCGGAAAGCGAACGGCTGGAATTTGTCGATGGCGCAGGCAAGCCCGTTGAGGTGGACAAGCGCGCGGTACAGTTGAATTTTGTGCGCAATGACGGGCGCGCCGTAGGCCTGATTAACTGGTTTGGCGTGCACCCGACGGTGATTGGCTCCTATGAAAAATACGTCAGCCCGGATAACAAGGGCTACGCCTCCCTCCTTTTTGAGCGCATGCTGGAAACCGATTATTCAGCGGATGCTGGCAATGACACCTTTGTCGCCGCCTTTGCCCAGGCCGATGAGGGCGATGCTTCGCCCAATATTTTCATCAATCAGCTGCCCCACCCCAACCCGGCGCGCGGCGGCGGCGAGGACGATTTCGATTCGGCGGCGATCTCCGGCCTGAAGCAGGCGGCCAAGGCGCTGGAGCTGGGTGCGGGTGGCCGTATTTTGCGCGGCGGCGTGGACTACCGTTTCTTCCATGTGAAAATGGACGAGGTCATTGTCGAAACCTATGAGGGCCCTGCACTGCCTGCGGCCTGGGAGTCGGATGACAAGCGCACCTGTGATCCGGCACTCGGTGTCTCCTTTGGCGCCGGCGCCGAGGATGGCCCCGGCGTTACCGCTGAGGGCGCCAGCTGCGAAGACCCGGATGCCGCGCAGGCGGCCGCCGACGATTTTGTCGCGGGCAATGACGGCAAAATTCCGCCCAACTTATTGGCTACCACCGTGCTGTGTAATGTCGGTCTACTACCCGCTGCTGACCTGTCCTGCCACGCTGAAAAGCCTATCCTGTTTGCCATTGGCGAGCCGCTGAATGCTGAACCGAGCATTCTCCCCTTTCAGTTATTCCGCTTCGGCAACCTGGCGATTCTCGGCGTACCCTTCGAGGTGACCACCATGGCGGCACGGCGCCTGCAGAAAACCTTGTTGAAGGTGCTGGCGCAGGACGGCGTCGATACGCTGGTGGTGGCCGGTCTGGTCAATGACTATGTCCACTACCTCACGACCCGCGAAGAATATTCCGCCCAGCAGTACGAGGGTGCGTCGACAATATTTGGCGCCTGGCAACTGGCCGCCGTGCAGCAGGAAAGCAAGAAACTGGCGGCGGCCATGGTGGCCGGGGTAGCGGTTGACTCCGGCCCGGCCTACTTGGACGGCACGCCAAGGGTGACGCGCTCGCCCTACTCGCCATCCGACAACAATGGCGTTGACGCGTACGGCGATGTGATTACCGATGTGGCGTCGAGCGTTGAACGCGGTCAAAGCGTTACTGCGGTGTTTCGGGCCGGTCACCCGCGCAATGTGACGATTGCCGGCTCAGTGCTGCCCTTCGCGGTGGTGGAGCAGCAGCAGAGCGATGGTAGCTGGCTGGTGGTACGCGACGACAATGCGCCGGAACTGTTTTTCACCTGGCGCAGTGACAGTCAGCAAGCCGGAAACCCCAATGATGCGCCGGTAACCGGGCCCTCGGAGGGTGAAGTGCGTTGGGAGGTGCCGTTGGATAGTGCGCCGGGCATGTATCGCCTGCGCCATAACGGTATTGCCAAAGAGTCGCCGTCGGCGGATGACATCCCTTACAGCGGCGTGTCATCGACCTTTGTCATCAGTGGGCCGGCCCAGAGCTGTGCCTCGGTAACGCCCTATTCTGCGCCCTGACCCACGGCCGGGCTCAGGCGGGTAAGGCGTTTGGCGGGGCTGAGGTCTCCGCCAGTGCTATGGCTTTTGCGCAAACCTGATTGTCGAACAGGCGTTCGCGCCAGCCGCGGGCGTTGAAGGCTTGCCAGCTTTCGGCCCGCTGTTGCAGGCGGTCGGCCAGTAGATACAGCACTGCCGGGTTGTGGGTCAGGCCCACATGGCTGCCGGGCACCCGGATATTTTCACAGTGTGGGCGCTTTTGATCGACACAGTAGTGCCAGTGCACAATCCCGTCGCTCTCGGTATAGATACTGGTACAGGGTACATCTGGCGAGTTCTGCCACAGCGCCGCTTTGGCCACCATCGGGTCTTCGGCGCCGCGGTTCAGGAACTGAAAGGCATGGCTCACCAGACCTTGCACGGCTTCCGTCCGGCTCTTCGATACCGGTATGCCAAAGGGTGAGCCCAGGGTGATCACCTGACGAACGTGGTCACTGTTCTGGGCTGCCAGCGCCCGGGCGTAAATTCCCCCCAAACTCCAGCCAATAATCGTGATTTTCTGCTGACGCTGCAGCACAATCTCTTTCAGATGGCGCTGCAGCAGGGCAAGTTTGCTATCGTGCAGCCCGGTATTGAGGCCCTGTTGCCAGGCGTAAACATCGTAGCCGAGCCGGGTCAGGGAGTTGCGCAGGGAAGCGGTAAAGGCATCGCTGGTCAGGAAGGCGGGAATCACCAGTACTGGGTGGCCGTCACCGCGCGGCAGCAGGCGTTCAAAGGGCTTGCTCGACACGTGGGCCAGGGCTTCAACCGCAACACGGCTTTCCAGTAGGGTGTGGAGAGCTTTGGGCTTTTTCGCGAACATCAGCTTTTCTCCCTGACTTTAGTGTCAGTGATAATTATGCTTTGAAAATATCGAGTTAGCGCGAATATTGCAAAAAGATTAACGCACAAAACCGGTGCAAATAGTGCTCCGGTGGCAGTGCAGAGCCGTTTGCGTTGGCTAACGCATTGTTTTTAAAGCGAATAACCATAGAGTAAGTGGTTTCCGGGGGGAGCCTGCGCGACAGTGGAAAAAAGGCATGATTTAGTGAGCTCACTTGCGGTGGTGGCTGCATCCGATTGGTCGCGCTGGCTGGACGACGCCCAACCCACCGTGGTGCTGGTTGATCACGACGGTGAGGCCATTGATCTGCGGCGGCGCATCGCCGAAGCGCAGGGGCGGGCCTGGCTGGAAAACCTGCGGGTACTGCCCAAGGCCCAGTGGTGGGTGGAGCTTTGGGACAGCAGTTTTCCCGAGCTGCAGGTGCTCAGACCGGTGCAGCTGCTGGCGTTGGCTGAAGCCTGCATCGACGGCAGCGACTATCTGGCGGAATCCGTGATTGGCGTGCAAGGCATTGCGCGTCAGTTTGTCGACGCCTTCGAACTGGCAGAACGTTATGGGCTGCCCACTGAATCCAACCCTTTTGCCACCAATGAGCAGCAGGCGTTTTGTGACTGGCGCGAGCGGCTGCGGCAGCGGCTGCGGGAGCAGGGCGCGCTGACCGGCGGGCAGTTGGTCGCAGCATTAGGTGAGCGCATCGACGCACTGGAGCTGCCGACGCGACTGGTGCTCAGCCACCAGCTGGAGTTGACCCCGCCAGAGCAAAAGCTGTTGAAAAGTCTGCAGTTTGCCGGCGTTGCCATCTCCCAGCTGCCTCCCTTTACCGGTTCCAAAGCGACCCTCAGCTGCCATCAGGCGAGCTTTGCCGGCTTGCAGGAGGAAGTCCAGGCGGCAGCGCAATGGGTGGCGAGCCGGCCAGACGCACAGGCACAGCCCCGACTGGCGATCGTCGCCACCGATGTCCGTCGCTACGAAGCCCCTCTGCAACGCGCGCTGGAGCGCTATGTCTACCCGGCCAGTCTGTTTCCGGCGGAGCACGATCAAGCGTTAAGCGAACCCTGGCGCGTGGGTACCGGCCGTCTGTCTGCGTACCCGATTATTGCCAGTGCGCTGGATGCCCTGCAGGTAGCCCACGGCGAGGTGCCTCTTGAGCAGCTCAGCCGCTTGCTGCGCAGCCCCTTTGTGGCCGACGCCGCGGGGCAGGCCGGGCCAAGGGCTCAGCTGGACTGGTACTGGCGGGAATACCTTGGCAACCGCAGCACACTGGCGCAGGCACTGGGGCTGGCGGCGCAGCGCGGCTTTGACGCTGCCACGGACGCCTTGCTGGGCCTGCACAAGATGGCGAGCAGCCACACCGGCCGTGCCCGGCCTTCAGTCTGGGTGGCGCGCTTTGATGCGGAGCTGCTGGCTCTGGGCTGGCCAAACCGGGAGGCGGGCGATCCGGTGGTGGATCAGTGCCGGCAGGGATTTTCGCAGGTGATGGATACCCTGCGGGCCCTCGACCGGCAGCTGGGTGTCATCAGTCGTAGCGATGCGCTGCGCTGGTTGCAGCACGTGCTGCAAGGCAAGCGTTTTGAGCTGCGCCGCGACGAGGCGCCGCCGCTGCAGTTACTGAGTCTGGAAGAGGCGAGTGGCCAAGAGTTTGACGCCCTCTGGGTGCTGGGCCTCAGCGATTCGGCGCTGCCGCAGGCGGTGCCACCGTCGCCTTTTCTCTCGCGCGAACAGCTGGTGGCGGCGGGCGTGCCGCGGGCCGATCACAGCGATGCACTGAAGCGCGATATTGCGCTGCTGGAAACCGTGCTGAGCAGTGCGCCGGAATGGGTGATTTCCTATCCGCGCCAGAGCGACGATGCGGTGGTACAGACCCCCTGCACGCTGCTCGACTGGCAGTATCCCGTGCTGCCTGAATCCGATGTGGACGAAGCCTTTACGGTAGCCGCCGAGTTGGAGCTGCCGGTCGAGGAGCGCGTGCGGCCCGTCTCTCCGCGGGAAAAATCCTTGCTGCGTGGCGGCACCGGCCTGTTCAAGGCCTATGCGCTCAGTCCCTTTTTTGCCTTCCTGAAATACCGCCTCGGCCTGCAGGCCATGCCCGAGCCGGTGGAGGGGCTTGATCCCAAAACTCAGGGTAACTGGATCCACCGGGCACTGGAAATATTCTGGCGCGACATCCGCGAGAGTGCCGCGTTGCAGGCAATGACTAACGCGCAAATAGAGGCGCAATTATCTGCAGCTATCGACCGTGCGATGAGCGAGCACAGTGGTCACGGTGAACAACTGCGCCGTATCGAAAAACGCCGCTTGCTGTCGCTACTGCAGGAATGGCTGGCCTTTGAACAGAGTCGCAGTGAAGCGTTTACGGTCACCCATGTGGAGGCCGCCGGCGAGGTTGACGCGTTTGGTTTGCCGCTGCGAATGAAGATAGACCGGGTGGACCGGATCGACGGAAAAACGGTGGTGATGGATTACAAAACCGGGGCGCTGAGCGCCAATCAGCTCAACGCAGATAATTTGCAGGAGCCGCAATTGCCGCTCTACGCCTTGTTGGGCGAAGGCATTGTCGGCGAAAAAATAGAGGGTGTGGTGCTGGCGCAAATTCACCCGAGCAGCGGTATGGCCGTGCATATGCGTTCGAGCTGGAGCGCCAATTTGGTGTCGCGCAAGGTGCAGAACCCGGTCGACAGTCCGGAAAAATGGCAGGCTGAATGCGATGCTTGGCGACGTGTGCTGGCCGACTACGCCCGCGGTTTTCTGGCCGGCGAGGCGGGGCACGATGCCTCATGCAAAGACAGCGACTTTGCCTACGACCCCTATGTTCCCGTCCTGGCGCGAGCCGGGGAGGTGAGCGATGACTGAGCTGCGTATTCCCGACCAATCGCACCGCGACCTGGCCATCGACCCCGGCCAGTCTATCCTGCTGCGGGCGCCCGCAGGTTCCGGCAAAACGGGCGTTTTGTTGCTGCGTTTTCTGAATTGTCTGCTGACGGCGGAACAGCCTGAAGCGGTGGTGGCGATTACCTTTACCCGCAAGGCAGCCGCTGAAATTCGCGAGCGAATCGTTCACGCCTTGAAACTGAGTGACAGCGACGCCGGTGGCTACGAGGGCCAACTCGCCGCACTGGCGGCCCGGGTGCGCGAGCGCGACCAGCAGCGCGGCTGGCAGTTGTTGCAGAACCCGGCAAGGCTGCGCATATCAACCTTCGACAGTTTCTGCGCGCGCATCGCGCGCCGGCTGCCACTGCTGTCCGGGTTGGGACAGATTGCCACCACCGACGATCCGGAGGCTCTGTACCGGGAAGCCATCTTCAACCTGTTTGGCCGTCTGGAAAGCAGCGATCCAGAGCTCAGCGAAGCCCTGGGCAACGTGCTCAATTACGCCAATAACCGTCTCGAACAGCTCTTGCCGCTTTTGTCGAATCTGTTGGCCAAGCGTGATCAGTGGGTTGAAGGCATCGTCGCCGGCCGCCTCGAGGCCATGGAAGAGGCCATCGCTGACGTGGTCATGAGCGAATACCACCAACTTGCCCGTGCGCTGTCAGCCTACAATCTGCAGACGGTGATCGAAGCTGTGCGCGAGCATTCCGCGGTTGAGGAAAGTCTGGCCTGGGCAGCTGACCTGCAGGACCTGGCCGAGCCATTGCCCGAGCACCTTGAGCTTCACAGCCGGCTGGCCAGCCTGCTCCTCACGGGCAGCGGCACCCTGCGGAAAAAGGTTGATGCCAGGTCGGGTTTCCCGCCAAAGCAGGCCGCAACCGAAACGTTGAAAGCCTGGCTGAAAGCAGCACATGACAGCGACGGTGTTGATGAGCTAACAGATAAGCTATGCCGCCTGGCTGAGCTGCCTGTACCGGGCTTGCCTGGGTCCTCCAAGGCATTAATTGGCGATCTGGTGCTGGTGCTGAAGAATTTGCTGGCGGAGCTCCATCTGGTGTTCAACAGCAAGGGTGTGCTGGATTTTCCGGAAGTGGCTTTCCGCGCGATTGGTGCGCTGAGACCGCTGCCGGAAACCAAAGGCGTTTACGGTGACGCCCTGTTACAGGAGGACCGCATTCAACACATGCTGGTTGATGAAATGCAGGACACCTCGGTCAATCAGATCGTGTTGCTGCAATACCTGATGCAGGGTTGGGAGCCGGGCGACGGCCGCAGCCTGTTTCTGTGCGGTGATCTGCAGCAGTCTATTTATTTGTTTCGCGGTGCGCTGGTCGGTGAGTTTGAGCGTCTGCTGGACCTCGGACACTTTAACGGCCATCCCCTGCAGCAACTGCAGCTGGAGGCCAATTTTCGCTCTGCGCCGGCCTTGGTCAATTGGGTGAACACTGCCTTTAAAACGGTGTTTGGGGGCGGCTACACGCCGGCAATTGCGCAGCGCAAGGACGCGGGTGCGGTCGCGGTGCACCCGCAAATTGGAGACAGAAGTGATGCGCGCCCGGCAGAAGCGGAGCAGGTGGTGACGCTGGTGCAGCAGGTCCTGGCTGAGCGGCCCGAGGATTCAATCGCGATACTGGTGCGCAGCCGCAGCCACCTGCAGGCCATCGTGCCCGCGCTCAAGGCGGCGGGTATTGCTTTTGCCGGTCAGGATATCGACAAACTCGCGAGTCAGCCGGCAGTGGCGGATTACCTAGCGCTGCTCAGAGCCTGGTGGCATCGGGCCGACAGGGCGAGCTGGGTCGGGTTGCTGCGGTCCGCTTTTGTCGGCCTGAGTTGGGACGACTGCTGGGTGCTGGCGAACGCTGCGCCGGATCAGCTGCTCAGCGAGCTGGTTACGAACTTCGAACGTCATCAAGCGCTGTTTCAGGGAGAGTTTGCGCTCAGCATTGATGGGCGGCAGCGCCTGCAGAGACTGGCTCAGGTGTGGTCTGAGATTGCGAGTCAGGCTCGGTCGGTTGACTGTCGCTGGGCAGTTCCGGCGCTGTGGCACAGCCTGGGCGGTCCCGCCTGTGTGGACGCGATCGAACGGCGCAATATAGAGCGGGTTCAGGCACTGCTGGTGGCGCAGGCTCCGGCCGGAGTCATCAGTGACTGGCAGGAGTTTGCGCGGGCGCTGGACAAGCTCTACGCCGAATCAGCTCCGGCGAAGCTGGAGATCATGACCATCCACAAATCCAAAGGTCTGGAATTTGACACGGTGATCTTGCCCGGTCTCGGTGAAACCGGGCGCAGCGGTGACAGCCCGCTGTTTCACTGGCGGCGAATGCAGGAGGAGTTGGTGATTGCACCGCGCGCGCCGCGTGGGGGTGACGCCGCGGCAGAGCGTTTTTATAACTACCTCAAAGCCCAGCAAAAGCGCGACAGCGACCGGGAGCTTGATCGCTTGCTGTACGTGGCCCTGACGCGAGCCCGCCATCAGCTGCATTTGCTGGGCCGAGCCAAACCCGACAGTAAGGGCGCTTTAACAGTGTCTGACGGCTCATTGCTGGCGCGATTGTGGCCGGAGGTTCAGTCCGTGTTTGACGCTGCCGAGCCTCTGCCAGAGCAAGTTCGTGAGGTCAGCCTGCAGGTACCCCGGGCTCCGCGGCTGCTGGCTGCGCCCCAAGTGAGGGTTCACCGCCAGTGGCAGGGCCCGCAGGAATCCGAAACCCCCATTGACCGGCTGGCACGACAGGAGCGTCAGGCGGTGCTGGAGGCCAATATCGAGGAGCGCTGTGTCGGACTGGTTTATCACGAGCTGATGCGCCGACTGGCGGCGCGTGGCGAAGCGCCGGAACGCTTGTACAAGGCGATACCGAGCCGTCTGCGCCATTACTGCCACCCGGAGAGCGGCCTGAGTGACAGTGTCGACACGGTGCGCCTGCTGGTAGACAACACGCTTTCCTGCGAGCGGGGCCGCTGGATTCTGGCGCACTATGAAACCAGTGGTGCCGAGCAGGCGCTGCGCCGGCAGTTGGGGGAGGGCTGGCAGAAGTTGATCGTGGACCGCTTTTTCGTTGATGGCGAAACCTGCTGGATTATCGATTACAAAACCGCTCGCGGCAGCGGCGAAGCCTTTCTCGAGGCACAACGTGAGCGTTATGGCGCAAAGATGCAGGTTTATCGCGACGTGCTGAGCGAAGCTCTGGCGATCGATACGGTGAGAGCGGGCCTGTATTTCCCTGCCTGTCAGGCCTTGGTGGAGTGTTAGTGCTGCCAGTAAAAAGTTATTAAGGACATTAAAAACAATGACTTGTTATTGTTTGGCCGGCACTTTCCAGAATGGCTGCGTGGACTTAACGCAAACCATCAATTATTCTGAAATGCGTATTTAGGCCCAGCTCTCTGGCGTGTTCTGTCCCAAGTAGAGTCGGCAGATCAAGCGTTTGGGCCTGCCATTAATGAAAAGCTTCGCCTCTCGGGGATTGATCATGAAAAGTCGTTTTAACCCACTGGTACCAGCGCTGTCGCTGGCGCTGGGGCTCTCTGTTCTTACCGCCTGCGCGCCCGCGCCGGTCGTTACGGTCACGGACGAGCAGATCAACGCCGCCCAGGATGCGGGCGAGCTGGAGCGTCTCTACCGCGACACCGAACAGCAGTTAGCGACCTTTGACCGTGAGTCGCGACCCCAGGATTTTGCCCGGCTTGACGTCATTGGCAAACAGCTGGCCAGCGTCAAAGCCGCACAGGTAAGAGCGCGGATGCAACAGTTTGCGCTGTCGGAGGATTTGATTCCGATGAATATCCTGACGGAAGCCGCCGCTGACGCAGAACAGATTCGCGGCTGGAATGCAGCGATCGGAGACGCCCTGAACGAGGAGATCACTCTGGCCCGGAAAGCGTCGCAAGCGGCGTTTGACGAGGCCCTGAACCGCCAGGCCGCGTTGTCCGACGACGCCCACCGCGAACGCCTCGCCGTGTTGGGCCGGCTGGCCGCCGTGAGCGGCGATCCGAGCTATGAAAATCAGCGTTCGGCACTGGTGCAGTCGCTGGCCCAGCAGGCGGCCGCGGCTCAGCAAGCGGAAAATCTGGAGCAGGCCAAGGAGCTGTTGGATGCCTTGCCCGACAACGCCAATACCCGCCAACAGCGCGCCGAAGTGGACCGCCGTCTGTTTGAAAAGCGCTTCAACAAGGCCCTTGCCGACAACCGCCCCGACGAGGCCTACCAGCATTTTGCGGCTCTGGCTGCCGCGCCAAACTGGAACGATATCAAGCCGGATATGCGCGAAATCGGTCAGGTGATGATCGACTATTTTACGGCTCTCGGCAGTGATGCCACCGGCAAAGGGCAGCTTGCGGATGCCAAGCGCTGGCTGCTGCAGGCCAGCCACATGGCCGGTGCGCTGGGGCTGGATGCGCCGCGCGAAGCCTTCAAACCCTTTGTCGACAAGGTCAAGGCTCTGGCCAGCAAGGCGCGCAAGGCCGGCAAGCGTCCGGCTCAGGAATTGGGCCTGTTGTATCTGGTGGACCAACTGCAACCGGGGCGGGGTGACGTGACCGGGCGTATCAATGAGCTGCAAAATGAGATAGCTGCGATCGCGCCGCGTGAAGTCAGTACCACCGCCTTTCGCGACCCCTCTGGTGATTACAAATTTGGTGACAAGATTGCCGCCGGCATTACCCAGTACCTGTTCAAATCCATTCCCCAGGATGTGCGCATCATCGAGCGTGAGCAATACGAGGCGATCAAGCGGGAGCAGGATCTGCGCGGCGCCAGCAGCCTGACGTCGGTGGATTACCTGATTACCGGCTCGGTACTCGAAGCCAAGGTGGAAGACACCCAACAGAAGAACCGGCGCACCATGCGGGTCGTTACCGAAACCGGCACCCGGCCTAACCCGGCGTATCTGGAGTGGCTGAAACTGACCGAGTCGCAGCAGGACCGGATCAAAGCGCCCGCGGAAACCGAAAGCTATGAAACCCGTGAAGATGTCAGCATTAATGTCACCATTCACCGCAAAGTGGGGATTTTCTCGGTTAGTTATCGCCTGATCGACGCCCATTCGGGCAAGGTCATTTTCCCCGACTCGGTGACGGAGAGTATCGAGTTCTCCGATGAAAGCACCGAGGGCGTGCAGCTGGGTGATTTCACTCTGGATTTCAAACTGGCGGACCTGCCGTCGGACGTGGAGATACTCAACGAACTGGCGGCCAAGATAAGCGAGGAAATTGGTGGCAAGCTGACTGAGCGCCTCAGTCGGCAAGAGGAGGCCTATGCCTCATCGGCTACCGCGGCAGCCAGTGAGGGTCACTATCTGAAAGCGACCGAGTTGATGGCGCGCGCCGAGGCCATTGCTCTGCGCAAGGGCCTGGATGCCAGCGAGCTGCGTGAACATCTGATTAATCACGCGATGGCAGATTCATTGGGGCTGCCGGCACCCCGTGAGCTGGTGGCGCCGACGATTCCTGCCATAGAGAAACCGGTCCTGAACACTCGGCCGGTTCAGCCTCAGTCAGCGGCAGTGGCGGGGTAGCCTATTCAGCGGGGTCTAAGGCCTCGTTCTTTCGGGCCACGGTCTGAGATTCTCCCTCTACTCGAGCCAGCCCCTCCTGGGCCTCGCGATTGCCCGCATCGAGATCCAGGGTCTGGCGATAGAGTCGGGCCGCTTCAGAGCGCTTGCCTTCTTCCTCGGCCGAGCGTGCCCCCCCCAGCAGGCCGGTAACCCGTAACTGAGTCCCCAGATCCAGCAGTTTCTGCTCGCGTTGCGTGTTATCGGCTTCGGCTCTGGCCAGTTTATTCTCTAACTCGGTGAGCCCAGCGGCGGTTGGCGCCAGTTTCCGGGCGCGCTCTGCATAGAGGCGGGCCGAATCCGTGTCGCGTCGTTTCAGCTTTTGCTCGCCAAGTTCAACATAGCGCTCCGCGACGCGGTCGAGCCCGGCCCGGGCGGCGGGGTTGTCGGGGCGGAGTGTGAGCACGCGCTGAAACCACAGTACCGCATTGTCATTTTCCGGTGTCATCAGCTGGTCGGCGGCCAGTGCTTCGCCTGCGCGCCGCAGCCAGCGCGCGACATCACTGTCGGGGTTGGACTGCACGGCGGCGGGCGCCGATGCCGTCACTACCGGGCGGGGCGTGTCGCCTGACGGTTGCAGGAAGTAGGCCCCACCAGCCAGCGCCACGGTGGCGAGCGCGGCGCCGGCCCAAAGGAGCTTTTTACTGCTCGGGGTTGGCTCCTGCTCCGCTACAGGGACTGGCGAAGGCTGCGTCAGATCCAGATTGGCTTCGGGCGTGCGGGCCGGCCGGGGTTCGCTGACCAGCGTGGCTTCGTTGGGGCTTTGAATGGGCGCGTGAAGCTGGCGGACAATGCGGCTTGAGGGCGGCAGCGTGCGCTCGATTTCGGCAATGTCCTGAGCCAGACTATCGCCGCTGGCCGGCCGGTCTTGGGGTTCCTTGGCCAGCAGCCTTTCCACCAGAGGCTGGTACTCCACCAGGTCGTCGGGCAGGGGCGGCGGTGGTTCACTGACGTGTTTGATACCCAGGGCGATGGCATCTTCGGCCTGAAAGGGCGGTACCCCGGCCAGCATTTCATAAAGCACAATGCCCAGGCTGTAGAGGTCGGAGGGGCCTTCAAGCGCCATGCCGCGCGCCTGTTCCGGGCTCATGTAGCGCGGGGTGCCGACCATGGTGCCGAGCTGGGTAAGCTGGGTTTCCGCGTCATAGTTGCGGGCAATGCCAAAGTCGGTGAGGATGGCGCGCCCGTCGCGGGCAAACAGAATATTCCCGGGTTTGATGTCCCGGTGGATGATGCCGCATTCGTGGGCGCGGCCCAGCGCACTGGCCATTTCCCGGGTGATGCGCAGGGCATCGGCCGGTGACAGGCCTTCGCGCAGCCGGTCTTTCAGGTCACCCCCGGTGTGAAATTCCATCGAGAAGTAGTAGTTGCCTTCGTGCACATCCACGTCGTACACGGTGACAATGTTGGGGTGCGAGGTTTTTGCCAGCGTGCGCGCTTCGCGCAGAAAGCGGGTCTGGAAGGATTCATCATCGCCGAGGGCCGCCGACATGACCTTCAGGGCGACTTCGCGGCCAAATTTCTCGTGCTCTGCCAGGTAGACGATGGCCATACCACCGCGACCCAGTTCCCTTATGATTTTATAGCCGGGGATATCCACTGCGCACCGCTGTCCTGCTGCCTGAACAGCCTTGAGTATAGCGGCAGAGGCGGGTGAGTCCTAGCGGAGGCTAGCGGCGGCCAATGGATTCGAGCAGGGTCGAGAAGCGTTTGATGTCGCGGTCGAAGCGCTTGGCCGTCTGGGCCTGTTCGCGCTCGCGAATAGCAATCAGATCTTCCACATCGGCAATTTGGGATTTGAGGGTGGCGATGGTGTCTTTCTGGGCTTGGCTGACGTCCTGGTTGCGGCGCTCCATCTCCGCCGCGCGGGCTTCTTCGCGCTCAACCTGGGTTTTCAGGTAGTTCAGGTTGCCCTTGAGAATGGATATTCGGATCTGGATATCGCCGAGAGCGCGTTTTTTTGCTTCTTCAATATCTTCCACGCTGCTGTAGCGCAGCAGCAGCGACTCATCCCAGCGCTGCTGGGCCGCCGCTTCTTCCTGTCGCAGGCGCTCTGCTTCCACTTCATCTGCGGGCAAGGCCGGATCAACGGACTTCACCAGGCGGCCATCGGGGCGAATGACTTCATAGCCTCGGCTGGCGGCAGAGGGGGGCAGGTTGTCGTTTAATACGACCTGGCCCTTGTCATCCAGATAGCGGTAGAGGACTCTTTCAGCCTGAACGCTGCCCGCCGCCAGCGAGGCAAGCAGCAGGATGGATGAGGCGCGGCGTAAACGGGGGCAAGTCAGCATAGACAGGATCAGACACCGTATTGTTGGCGATAGCGCTCTATAGCGGTCAGGTTAGCAGTTCCCACCGGATTTGTGCGCAGGTAGTCCACAATATCGGAAAGTTTCACAATACTCAGTACGGGGAAACCGTAGGTCTGTTCCACCTCCTGAATGGCCGAGATCTCGCCCTGGCCGCGTTCCTGGCGATCAAGGCCGACCACGACACCGGCTACCTCGGCTCCGGCATTGCGGATAATGTCGACCGACTCCCGAATCGCGGTGCCGGCGGTAATGACGTCGTCAATGATCAGAACTTTGCCGCTCAGCGGAGCCCCAACCAGCACGCCACCCTCGCCGTGGGCCTTGGCTTCCTTGCGATTGTAAGCGTAGGGCAGGTCGCGTCCGTGTTGGTCGGCAAGCGCGCAGCTGGTGGCTGCAGCGAGAACAATACCCTTGTAGGCCGGGCCATAGAGCACCTGAAAGTCGGGGGCTTGGGCGGCAATAGCGGCAGCGTAGCAACGCGACAGAGTGGCCAGTGCGGCGCCCTGATAAAATTTGCCTGCGTTGAAGAAATAGGGGCTGGTACGCCCGGATTTGAGGGTAAACTCCCCGAAAGTGAGGGCTTTTGCCGCAATTGCCTGTTCAATAAATTGTTGTTGGTAAAGTTCCATAGTAACCTTTTGACCGAGATTCGTTATTGCAGCGGTGGTTGATTATCGGACAGATCGGCCAAGCTGCGCTAAACTGCATATTGTAGCAGTCTCATGCACGCAATAATAAATGGCTGCTAGCGACTCAGCTCCGCCGCAGCGCGAGCAATTTTTCTGACGAGAGCTTTTTGGATTATCAATGAGAATAATCAGCTTTTGTGCCAATGGCATTGAAGACGCCCTTGAACGCGGGTTTTTTGACTGGATAGCGGAACAGGATGCAGACATCATCTGTATTCAGAACATTGGCATTCAGGAATACAAACTCCGCGATCCAAAGTTCTTCCCCCCGGAATACAACGCGTATTTCTTTGATGCCGCTGAACCGAACAGCAATGGTGTGGCGATTTATACGCGGCGGTTGCCCAAAGCCATCATGTACGGGCTGGGTTTTACCGACTTTGATATGGAAGGCCGTTATATTCAGGCCGACTTTGAAGAGTTGAGTGTCGGCTGTCTGCTGGCACCCTCGGCCTACCCTAAAGACCCCAAAGAACAGGCGCGCAAGGGCGAATTCTTTGATCTGTTCTACAATCACCTGAATAAAATTCGCAACAAACGGCGCGAGTTTGTGATTTGCGGTAACTGGAATATGGTGCACCGCAATATTGATGTGAAGAACCCCGAGGCGGCGCAGGGCCTGTCCGGTTTTCTTGGCGAAGAGCAACAGTGGATGGAGCGCCTGTTCCACGAGCTGGGCTACATCGATGCCTTTCGTATGGTCAATCGGGATGCCGACGAGTTCACCTGGTGGCCGGACGGTGACCAGAACGGCGATGGTTGGCGGGTGGATTACCAGATCGTCTCCAGCCGCTTCAAGCCCTACATCGAGTACGGGGTGGTCTATAAAAACCAGCAATTTGGCGATCACGCGCCGCTGGTGATGGACTACGACTACGAATTGCCCGAAGCCGAGTTCTAAAAATCACCTTGAAACCAACTGGAAACAAAAAGGCGCCTGCATTCAGGCGCCTTTTTTGTGTTTGCCGACTTTGTGCTCGTTGGGCCGGTCAGAGCGCAAACTGGGTCGTGGTATAGCCCGCCATCAACTCGCCAACGACAGGAAAGATCACTTCCGCCTGGGCCGGGTGTACCGAGTAGGCTTTAAAGGCCTCTTCGCTCTCAAACTCCGCGACAATACCGAAGTGGTAGTTGCCTTCCAGCAGCTGCAGATCCATGCCGCATTTGAAGCTCTTGATGCCGGGGATGAGCGCGGGCAGTTTGTTGTAGGCGTCGATAACCTTCTGCTGGGTCGCGGCGTCCAGTTCACTTTTGAAGTTGATCAGGCACAGATGTTGAATCATGGTGACTCCTTTGTCGTGTTAGCTTTATCGGGCGTAGAGGGTGGCCTGGGTAATGCGATTGTCTTTTACGGTATAAATGCCGCATAGCTTAAGTGTCAGTTGCTCGCCTTGCTTGAGCGAGGCACCCATGAAATCGGGCACATCCTTGCGGGCCGTGAAGACATCGGTGATTTCGACAGCCGCGTGATCGCCGTCGACCAGTATGCGCTCGGGCGTCATCCGGTCTTCAAACAGATCAATCAGATAGCGGTACGTCTGCAGAATGGCCTCCTTGCCAGTGCTGCGGCCCTGGGCACTGGTGAACACCACATCGTCTGCGTAGAAGTGGGCGAGCTCATCGGGCCGTTCACGGTTGTAGGTTGCGTAATAGCGTTCAAAGAACTCGTGCACTTTATTTCTCCCGCGGTTCTGTTTCGAGGGCGAAGGCGGTTAGCGCATCGCCCGGCGCGCTGCCGAGCGGACCATGGCCACCGGCGGCAATCACCACATACTGCTTGCTGTCTTTATTGAGGCGATAGGTCATTGGTGTGGCGTGGGCGGCGTAAGGCATTTCCTGCTCCCACAACAGTTCACCCGTGTCGCTGTCAAAGGCTCGGAAATAATGGTCCAGGGTGGCGCCGATAAAAATCAGGCCGCCGGCGGTCTGGATCGAGCCGCCCGTGTTGGGCGTGCCCCAGGGGAAGAGCTTGCCCAGGCCAAAGGGTGCCAGTTTGTTCAGATTGCCGAGTTCGCGCTCCCAGATAATGTCGCCGCTATTCAGGTCGATCGATACCAGCTTGCCCCAGGGCGGCTCAACACAGGGTTTCATGTCCGGCCATTCGGTGGCGAATACGCTGCGTGTAACCGCATAGGGGGTACCGCGCTGTGGGGCCAGACCGACCAGGTCACCGCCAGAGACATCCCCGACTTCAGCTTGCGGCACCACCTTCATGGTAAAGGGTGCAATCTGCAGGTTGACCACCATGCGCTGTCTCACCGGATCGACGGACACCGAGCCCCAGTTGATACCGCCGCCAAGGCCGGGGTAGGCGAGGGTTCCCTGAAAGGAGGGCGGCGTGAAGATGCCTTCGTAGCGCAGGCGGTTAAAAAATTCGCGACAGTACTGCTTGTCCCCCGGTGTGATGCCCCAGATTTCGTCCTCGCTAAGGCTGGCCGGGTGCAGGGGTTTGGGTTTCACCGGAAAGGGCTGGGTCTTTGATGTGAATTCACCGGGTATGTCGGTTTGCGGCACCGGGCGTTCTTCGACCGGGAACAGGGGTTCGCCGGTTTCGCGATTCAATAGAAACACGTGGCCCATTTTGGTGGCGGCGATAACGGCCGGAGTCTGCCCGCGAAAATTAAAGGCCACCGGCTGGGCGGCCATGTCGTAGTCCCAGACGTCGTGATGCACGGTCTGGAAATTCCAGGCGACCTTGCCGGTATCGGCATTCAAGGCAACTACCGAGCTGCCGTAGTAGTCGAGGTCACCGCGCTCTTTGCCCGCGTAGTGATCCGGGGAGGGGTTGCCGGTGGGCACGAACACCAGATTGCGTGCTTGGTCACCGGACAGCAGGCCCCAGGCGTTGGGGGTGCCGCGGGTGAGGGTTTTACCCTGCTTGATGTCGGTGGCGGTGACGGGCGTTTGTGTGGGGGGGACCGGGTCCCAGGCCCAGAGCAGCTCACCAGAGTGGGCGTCAAAGGCGCGAATTGCGCCGCTGGGGGCATCGACCCTCTGGCCGTCCTGCACGTAGGCCCCGGTAATCACCTTGTCACCCATCACCAGCGGCGGCGAGGTCAGGTAGTACTCGGCGGTGGTGATGTCACCCAAACCCTGTGTGAGATCGACAGCGCCGCTGTCACCAAAGTTCTCGCAGGGTTTGCCGGTGTCGGCGTCGAGGGCAATCAAGCGGGCATCCAGCGTGCCTAGATAAATTCGTTTCTGGCACTGTGCTGCAGGCTTCCCCTCCCAGTAGCTGACCCCGCGACACGCCGGTGCGTAGACTCCGGTCAGATCCACCTCGGGGTCGTGTACCCAGTTTTCATCGCCACTTTCCGGGTCGAGGGAGACTACCCGATTGAAGGGGGTGCACAGGTACATGGACTGGTTGACCACCAGTGGGGTCACTTGCAGCGCGGTTGCGCCGTGAGTGTCGCCCCCGCTGGAAAAGTCCTTGAGGTGGTAAGTCCAGGCCGGCTTCAGGTGGGATACATTGTCGCGGTTAATCTGGGTGAGCGCCGAATAGCGCTGGCCGCCGTTGTTCTGGCCGACCACCGGCCAGTCGGCAGTGGCGCCAGAAAAATCCACAGTGGGTTTGGAGCAGCCAATCAAAGCGAGCGCAGCTGCGCTCGCGAACACAATTTTTCGCATTGTTATTCTCGGTTTTTCAGATGCGGCATCACAACCCGGGAAAAGCTTTCCAGTTGCTGCCAGCCGTAGGTTGGATCTTGCCCGGCAATGAGCGGGTGCAGACAGAGCTGGGCGTTGTCGCCGAGCCTGTCGAGATAGGCTGCCACCTCATCGGGTTTGATGATGGGGTAGAGCCCGGTTTCCCGCAGCGGCGCGGCGTCAGTCATTTCCAGATACTGGCCCTGCATCGCTGACGAGGCCTGCCATTTGCCGTAGCTGTTGCACTCGAACAGGATGTGAGGTGCCATGCGCTCCCACTCCGCGTCCGGGTCGTCGCTCACCACAAAAAAGCCGCTGCCGAGCTCCATAAACGGAATCGCTGCTTTGCCCAGGCGTTCGCGCTCGGCGTTGAACTCCTCAAACAAGGCGCGGTTTTCGGTATAGAAATAGTCGACCATACGGGCGGCGCGGCGGGCTGCCGGTTTGCTGGAGCCGCCCATCCACAGCGGCGGGTGAGGGCGTTGCGCCGGGCGCGGTGTCACCTGGGCGGGCCTGCCTTCGTAGGTGAAGGGTTCGCCGGTCCAGGCCTGTTTAAGTGCCTTGATCTTGCTCTCCATCAATACACCGCGATCTTTCAGCTCAACGCCAAACATGGCGAATTCTTCCGGCACATAGCCGGCGCCCACGACAACCTCGAGCCGGCCGTTACTGATGATATCCAGCACCGCCAGATCTTCAGCGACGCGGATGGGGTCGTGAAAAGGAAGAATAATCAGCGCCATGCGCAGCCGGATGCGTTTGGTGCGCGCTGCCATGGCGGAAGCTAACACAATAGGTGAGGGGAGGTAGCCGTCCTCGCAGCCGTGATGCTCGCTGATCTGAATGCAGTCAAAACCCTGCTCGTCGGCCCACTCGGCCATGTCGAGGGCAGCGTCATAAAGTGCGCGCTGATCGGCTCCGAAATCCGGGTTGCGCATATCAAAACGGAGCAGGAGTTGGGGCATTGTGCTTCCTTATAAATGTACTCTTCAGTGACTTAGTCTTCGGTAATCGTGATGGCGGCATTGGGGCAGAATTTTTCGGCCTTCAATACCTTTTCCCGCTCATCAATGCTGATGTCGCTCTTGATAACTACCGCCTGCGGATAGGGCGCGTCGGTTTCCTGTAATTCGAATACCTCTCCGGCCTCTGCCTGACAGACGCCATGACCCTGACACAGATCCAGATCGATGTTGATGCAAAGTTTGCCCATGGTGTTTGTCCTTTTACTTACACGTCCTGCCGTCGCTTGTAGCGCAGTGTACAGGGATCGCTCGGGCGCAAAATCAGCGCCGGCATGATTTCCTGATACTGTTCCGGCGGCATCGTCAGTTCAAATTCAAAGTGGCGCAGCAGCTCACAGAAAATGGCTTTGACCTGCAGCAGGGCAAAGGCGTTGCCCACGCACTTGCGACGACCGCCGCCAAAGGGGATGGCGGCAAAGACATTGTCCGGTGCCGGGCGTTTCGGGTCGAAGCGCTCGGGGTCGGGAAAATGTTCCGGCAGTTTGTGTGCGACCCAGGGGCAGAGCATCACGTTTTTACCGGGTTCAATCACATAGTCTTTAAACTGAAAGGGTTTCATGACCCGGCGTGAAATGGCGTTGAGCGGCGGGTGCAAACGCAGGGCCTCGCGGATAAAGCCTTCCAGCAGCGGGATTTCGCGCAAGGCGTTAAAGCTGAGTTCCTGGCCGCCGTCGAACAGTTTGTCGATTTCGCCCACCAGTTCCGCGTGATACTGGGGGTGGCGAACGATTTCCAGCAGCGTCCACGCCGAGGTATTCGAGCTGGTGTGGTGACCGGCAAACATAAACCAGATCACCAGCCCGGTAATTTCGTGCTCACTCAGTTTGCGACCGTCTTCGTATTCGGCAGTCATATAGATATTGAGCATGTCGTCCAGCGGCGCCTCGCCTTTGGCCTCGGCGTCGCGGCGGCGGTGGATTTCTTCGGTGATCAGCTCCTGCAAGCGCTCGCGGGCCTGATCACGCTTTTTGAAGGTGTCTTTCTGCTGATTCGGGTCGAGCAGGGCCGAGGGGTCGATGCCATTTTCAAGGTCGCGATAGAGATCGGCAAACTCGTCAGTCAAACGGTAGCGAAACACCGAGCCCAGCAGGCAGTGCGTTGACGTGCGCAGGGTCAGATCGGTAAAGGCCTCGTAGAAATCCATCTCGCCTTCATCGCCCCAGTCTTTGGTGAAGTCGATGACTTCCTGGGCGACGGTGCCGGCGTAGTTCGCCATCTTGTCGTGCTTCAGGCCCTGATACTGAATTTTCAGTTGCTGTCGTTCAATGTGCGGTTCGGCGCCGTACTGCACGCCTTCGCCGAATACAGGCACCATCATCTGATAGGCCTCTGAGGCGCTGAGCTGATCATCGGGCGCACGGAAAAAGGCTTCGTGGGCCTCCGGGCCAATCATCAGTACGGTGGGCAGGCCGCCCATATCGAATTCACCGACTTCGCCGCATTCCTCAAAGACCCGTTTCATAAACTCCAGCGGCGTGGTGATGAATTCCATGTAGTGGCCGCCCTCGGCGGCCGCACCGCTGGCCTGGGGAATGGCTTTACCTTCGGCTTGTGCTTGTGTGCTCATGATTCACCTCTTCAGGAGTTGCTGGCCACTTTCTTTTGTATATCGGCCATTTCCTGTTCGTGTTGGGCAATCGCGGTGTTGATGCCGCCCACGTATTCTTCCATAAAGCGGTCGGCGTTTTCTGCCGCCCAATTGAGTGAGGCCGGCCGGTTGTCGTTGCTGTGCTGGAAGTGGGGCATGACTTCGCGGGCGAACAGTTCGTAGGATTTTTTGGTTGCGTCGAAGTCTGCAGCATTGTGTGCCAGCGCCAGAAAGGTTTCAAAGCCGCCGGACTGGTCCTGCAGTTTCTTGATGTGATTGACCAGGGTTTCCGGGGTGCCAACCACGCCAACGCCGAAGGCACCCAGACCACCGGTCGTCCAGATTTCAATCGCTTCTTCAAAGGATTTGGCTTCCGGGAAGGCGCTGCCGCCGAACTTTTTGAAGTAGCGCATCATGTCCATCAGGCCGTATTCCAGATCCTTGTAGGCCTGCTCTTCCGTTTCGGCGATATGGAAGGGCGTCACGATACGCCAGTTGCGGCGGTCAACCTGCTTGCCGTGTTCGGCGGCTTTTTCTTCACAGATGTCCCAGTGATTGGCCAGCTGTTTGAAGCCCTCCGGGCTGGAGGCGGCCACCGAAATCATGCCAAGGCCGTGTTCACCGGCGGTGCGTGCGCCGGTGGGACTGATTGCCGAGGCGACGGCCATATCCAGGGGCGCCTGATAGGGCAGAATCTGACAGCGGGCTTCGTTCAGGGTGAACCAGTCGGTTTTCATGGTCACGGTTTCACCGTTGAGCAGTTTTACCAGCGCGGTCAGGGATTCGTTCATGCGCCGGCGCAGGTCTTTCGGGTTGATGCCCATCATATAGGCATCGGCCACCAGTTGGCCGGGGCCCACGCCAAAGGTCAGGCGGCCGCGCACCTGATGGTCGAGCTGGCAGATACGGTCGGCCAGTACCAGAGGATGGTGGTAGGACAGGGAACTGACGCCGGTGGCTAAACGGATATTGCGCGTGCGCTCGGCGACGGTGGCGATAAACACTTCGGGTGAGGCAATGCATTCGTAGGCGCCGCTGTGATGTTCACCAATCCAGGCTTCGTCGTAGGCGAGCTGGTCCAGCCATTGGATCAGCTCCATGTCGCGCTCAATGGCGAGTGTGGGGTTGACGATATCTTTGTGGAAGGGTGCGAAAAAAGCACCGAATTTCATGCGCTTGGGTTTATAAGTCATAACCTGGCCTCTGCTTTTCGATACGGGACGAGCCTTGATAATGAGCTCACTATAAAAACAAAACATTTCTATAGCAATGTTTTTTTTGAGGGTTAATTTGCGCTCGGCGGAAAGCTTGACGAGGGCACAGATCGCCACTAGTCTGAAAAAACATTTCTTTTGGAATGTAACGACATCGAATAAAAGCGCCTCACAACACCTATCCACAAGGCGCTATGGGAAGAAAGAATGGCGGCCACTCGAGACAGTCAGCGCGAGGCTCGCCAATCACGACGGCGGATAAAGCATGAACTATAAGAACAAGGCGCTGGGCTTTGCGGGAGGGCTGTGTCTGCTTCCCGTTGCGGTCTCTTTGCATGCACAGACCGATGAATCCGGGGCTGCTCAGTCGACAACCTCCAAGGTTTCTCTGGAAGAAGTCTACGTGACCGCGCGGCGGCGCGAAGAAAGCCTGCAGGAAACGCCGGTGGCGGTCAGTGCCCTCGGCGCGGATGCTCTCGCCGAGGCCGGAGTATCCTCCATCACCGACCTGCAGCAGCTGGTGCCCGGCCTGCAGTTTGGTGAGAGCGGTTCTAAAACCCCCGCGATTTTCATTCGCGGTATCGGCCAGCGCGAGGGCTCGGCGGTGCTGGACCCGGGCGTTGGGGTGTATCTGAACGGCATCTTTCTGGCGCGCCAGGACACCCAGTTGCTCGATACCGTCGACACCCAGTCGATTCAGGTACTGCGCGGCCCGCAGGGCACCCTGTTCGGCAAGAACAATACCGGTGGTGCAATGCTGGTCAGTACCCGCGCGGCTAACCTGTTTGAGCCTGAGTTCGGGGCGACGGTCAAGGCGGGCAATTACGGTCGGCAGGACGTAAAGCTCTATGGCAACATTCCGCTGATCGAAGACAAGATGGCGACCCGCTTTGGTATCAGCAGCAAGCGTTTTGACGGTGATATTAAAAACGTCGATGGTGAAACCTACGGCGATGAAGATCGCCTGGCTTTGTCGCTGCGCACCCAGTGGCAGGTGTCGGAGCAGTTCGGGATGGATCTGTTTGCCTACTGGAGCAGGCAAAGTGAACGCAGTACCGCGCTCACCTGTATTCTGCAGAACCCGGAAGCCAATATCGTTCAACTGATCTATCCCGCGCGGCCGGCCTTCAGCGATTCCTGCGCGGTGAGTGAGCGCGCCGCCGATGACCACGAAGTCACCATCAACAGCGGCGACAGCATTGTGGCGATGCAGAGCACCATGCTGGCTCTGACCCTCACCTGGGACTTTTTTGATTACGAAATTAAAAGCATCAGCGCCTGGAGTCATCAGGATGACATTGAGCGCAACGACGATCAGGATGGCACCTCGACCCAGATAATCAATAACGGCACCCGGGCCTTGAACAGTGTGCTGCGAGCCGATGGCAAAGAGACTCGCGACGAAACCCGCGACCAGTTCAGTCAGGAGTTGCAGATTGTCGGCTCGGCCTTTGACGATCGGGTGAGCTATACCGTGGGTGCGTTCGCCTCCCTTGAGCGGATCGATGACAACCCCTTTGCTCAGGTCATCGGGCCCAAGGGTCTGGCGGGCATTGATCCGTCGACGGTGAGCGACGCGGTTTTCCCGGGCCTGCCCTCGCTGGGTGACGGTTTCGTATTTCCTCTCACCACCCTGTTTGGTGGTTTCAGCTCGCTGGAAAACAAAAGCTGGGCCCTGTTTTCCCAATTTACCTGGAGCATAACGGACACGGTGCAGCTCACCATGGGCGGGCGCTATACCTTTGAAGAGCGCGAGCGCGCCCTGACGCTGGTGGATATCGATGAGCAGATCTACGGTCAGCGCATTGGTGCGGCCTACATTGATCAGGCCGGCTTCTACAGCCCCATTACCCGGGCCCAGTTCGATCAGATCGGCCAGAACCTGCCGGACCTGCCGGTCGATGTGCGTGAAGATGCCGACGTGCGCAGTGAGGAGTGGACCAACTTTACCCCCGCCGTCACGCTCTCGGTGCAGGCCAGCGAAGACTGGCTGGAGGTGATGAACCTCGACAGCGCGCTGTGGTATGCCACGTACAGTGAAGGCTTCAAGGCCGGGGGCTTTGAGCCGCGTGGTCCGGAGCTGGTGGCCTTTGATCCCGAGGAAGTGGTGAACTATGAATTGGGGGTCAAACTGGACAGTCTCGATTCCACCCTGCGTTTTAACGCGGCGGTGTATGCCATGGACTACACCGACATTCACGTGCGCGTGGCGGAGCAGGGCGAGCGGATCAGCGATATCTTCCTGTTTTTGACCAATGCCGGTGAGGCCACCATTCAGGGGGTGGAAATGGAAACCACCTTCCTGCTGGGCAACTGGGTGTTTAATGCCAGTGCCAACTATACCGATGCCAGTTACGACGAATACACCGCGACCATTGTGACCCCGGGTCAGGGCGAGTCGGTGGTGGATCGCAGTGCCGAGCCCTTTGCGCTGGTACCGGAAACCTCCTATTCGTTTACCGCGCAATACAACTGGATGTCGCCGGTCGGTCTGGTCGTGCCGCGGCTGTCGCTCTATCACCGTGACGAACTGTTTACCGGGATTGATTATCTGGCGGTGGAGTACGACTCATCGACGGTCGATGCCTTGACGCTGGTCAACGCGCGGCTGAATTATTTTCCGAGCGAGAAGTTGCGGGTGGCGGCCTATGTCGACAACCTGACCGATGAGGATTATTTCAAAAGCGGGTTTGCAGTCAGTGCCTTGCTCGGTGCGGCGACGCTGGTGCAGGGCACGGCCCGTACCATTGGGATGGAGTTTTCCTACGACTTTTGAGCTTGGAAAGACTTCTGGATGCTGACCGGTGTCAGCGTGGTGGAGGCCCGGCGTCGCGTACCTTCCAGCGCGTGACGTCGGATAGCGGTTCCCCGCACGCGGGCGGGGAACCGTTTTTTTTGGCTGTCGGTTTTATTTAACCGCGCTTGGGGCCACCGTTGCTGCCTGGCCAGCGAGAGCCTGAGATCGTGTCGGCAAAGGGCTTAAAGCCTTCCGGATCGAGCTTGCCTGCCAGTTTGATTTCCCGGTCGAGGAAGATGGGCCACCACAGGTGGGCGGACACTTGCTCGCGCATGGGCAGACGGCTTGCCAGCGGATCCCAGGGGCTGTCCCGCAGTACCAGTTCACCCTCGACTTCTTCCTGCCAGGCAGTGCCGTATTTGCTGCGCACGTGCACTACGTGAGGCGGGAAGTCGTAACCGGCGTCCGGATTGGCAGAAACGCCCGTGGCGCGGGAAACCTTGATCCACCATTCGTGTTGCTCGTATTCATCCTTGGGTATGTTCTCGCCCTTTGATACACCCTTGAACTCAACAAAGGTATAACCCTGGTGGATGCAGCGCGCACTCACGCTCGGGCCGAGGCGAAAGTATTCGGTGGTGCAGGGATATTTCGGCTGGCCATTGGTTTCCTGGCTGATGAAAATGGCCGACTCCTGATCGATGCCGTAGCCGAGTGTGTATTCACCGGCCACGCCGTTGTAGTTGGCATTCACCGAGGTCACGATGCCGTACTCGGGCTCGTCGGGTACGGGGAAGTTGTAAATGGTCAGGTTAACGTGCGGGTCGGCGCCGGGCTCGATGCCGGGTGGCAGCAGTGCGGCGATCTTGTCGGGGTCGGTGCGGTAGACAATTTTCAGCATCGGCCAGTTGATGATATCGCCCGGATTGCCCTGGGGTTGGTTGCTCATCGGTGCTTCTCCACTGTTATGGTTGGAATGTCGGTTTGAAGG
>JBFHCW010000003.1:0-32174 GCA_041585035.1 Litorivivens sp. | reverse complement strand
CGATGTGAGGAAGATTGATTGCTCTGTGACACGTTATTCCGCCAATGCTGTCAGCAGCTTCTGGTGAATGCCGGCAAAGCCGCCATTACTCATAATCACGACATGATCACCCGCCGTGGCTGTCTTACGCAAATACGCCACGATCTGATCTACATCCGGGTAAACGGTTGCCGGCACGTCGGATTGGGCGACCACATCATCCAGTGACCAGCCCAGGCCTTCCGGCGAAAACCACAGTACTTCGTCGGCTTTTGCGGTGGAAGGGGCCAGAGCCGCTCGATGCTCGCCGAGCCGCATGGTATTGGACCGTGGTTCAATCACTGCAAACACCCGCGCTTCACCGACCCGGCGCCGCAGGCCATCCAGCGTTGAGGCAATCGCCGTCGGGTGGTGGGCAAAATCATCGTAGACCGCAATACCGGCCGGCGTGCCCAAAAGCTCCATCCGCCGTTTGACGCCTTCAAACACAGACAGCGCCTCGACGGCGTCAGCGAGAGTCACTCCAACATGGTTGGCGGCGGCAATCGCCGCCAAGGCATTAAACAGGTTGTGCTTGCCGGTCAATCCCCAGCGCAGGTCTGCACTGGCACCCATATAGGAAACCCGGAGTTCAGAATAGTCCTCGGCCAGCACCTCGGCCTGCCAGTCAGCGTCGCTGCCACTCAAACCGAGTCGGGCCTGCTCACTCCAGCAACCCATGTCCAGCACGGCTTCCAGCGCCGGCTCACCCGCCGGCAGAATAATCCGGCCAATACCCGGAACCGTCCGAATCAGGTGATGAAACTGACGCTGTATGGCCGCCAGATCAGGGAAAATATCCGCGTGATCAAACTCCAGGTTATTCAGCACAACAGTTTGCGGCCGGTAGTGTACAAACTTTGACCGTTTATCAAAGAAGGCTGTGTCATATTCATCCGCTTCCATGACAAAAAAGCGACCACCCCCGGACCGGGCTGACAGACCAAAATTGCCCGGCACACCGCCAATGAGAAAGCCCGGTTCATAACCCAGGTGCTCCAGAATCCAGGCCAGCATGCTGCTGGTGGTGGTTTTGCCGTGGGTACCGGCACAGGCCAGAACCCAGCGCCCCTGCAGAAAATGCTCACCTAGCCATTGCGGGCCGGACACATAGGGCAAACCGCGATTCAGGACGTGCTCCACCGCCGCATTGCCACGCGACAGGGCATTACCAATGATGACCAGATCTGGCGCAGGTTCTAGATGTTCCGGCAGATAGCCTTCCATGAGCTCGATGCCCTGCTCTTCGAGCTGGGTGCTCATGGGCGGGTAGACGTTAGCATCAGAGCCGGTAACCCGATGCCCAAGCTCCCTTGCCAACAGGGCGACTCCGCCCATAAAGGTTCCGCAAATACCAAGGATGTGAATATGCATTGCTGTCCAGCCATTTTGCCAGTGCGCATGTTAGCACTGGCCGGGGGACTGTAACCAATGCCGGAAACAGGATTTTCGAGGGCAAAAAAAAGCCCGCAAAAGCGGGCCAGGGTGGAAACGGGGTGTTAGAAGGAGAGCCCGAGCCAGAACCAGAGCTTCTCCGTATCTACCGCAAAGTCTTTGGCGTTGTAGTCAGCGTATTTCAGGCCGGCACTGTAGTGCTTGCCGAATTTACGGGCGTAGGAGAGATTGAGCTCACTGCCGAGCTTATCCAGCGTGGCTGAATCTTCATCGGCGTCAAAGCTGTGGTGAGTTACGCTCCAGGCACCGCCCAACAATTTGCCGCTTACGCTGAGGTAACTGTCTACCAGACCGACAACGGGTGTCGCCAGAAACAGATCGGCCCAGCCGTTCCACTTGTGCAGTGTTGCCAGCGGGGTGCTGAAGCCATAGAGGCCATCATCAGAGCCCAGGGTTTCAACGCCAGCCTTTGCGGTAATACCCGCCGCCGCAACGCCCAGCTCAACGAGAGAATAATCCGCATCGCGCTCGACCGTGCCCTGCTCGGCATCCTGTTTGGCATACTCAAGGGTATAGAGCACCTTCACATCCCCAAGCGCCTGTTTGCCACTCAAGCTGACACCGGTCGTATCCAGAGCATTGTCCGTGCCGTTGTCGACTTCCAACAAGTAGCTGTAGACAACAACCTTGCCCACCGGCGTATTAATGGACGCGTTTAGCAGGTGATCTTTGCTATCCAGATCAGCCTGCTCGGCAAAGATTCGGTTACGTTGATCAATGTAGGTATAGCTCACGCTCACGTCTTTCATCGGCGCATAATCGAGTCGCAACGCATCATACGTCTGTCGATCCTGACGCCAGCCCACGTGCCCGATAAAGCGGTGCCCGTCGTAAGTAACGACCTGACGGCCAAGCTTGGCGGTTACGCCCTCGGCTTTATACTGCACATAGCCCTGATCCAGCTCCGTGTGTTCGGGGTCGGCAATGACCGAAAACTCCCCCGGGTTGTAACCGGTAGGGCCGACAGTGTAGTCCCCCTGACCAGCAACAATGCGGGTGTCTTCAAGTTCGATCTTGGCCGAAAAGCCTGAAAGCGTTCCCGTCTCATAACCAAGGTGAGTTCTCAGCGTAAGCGCGGAGGCATCTTTTGCTGCGTTATCCTGAGAGACGTCTTCAAAGCGCAAACGGAAATTTCCCGAGGCCTTGCCCGCGGTGACGGCGTCGGTAAACGCGTCAGCCAGTGTCGGTCCGGCGCCCGTAAGCGACAGGGCCGTGAGTAGTAAAGCAGACTTCTTCATCGATTTTTCCCCAATCGTAGTTGTAGTGTCTATCTACGTCTGAGCAACTAGCGTGCCAACGTCAAAATTTTCAATTTCACCGGCGAAAGCCCTTCTTTTGCTTAGCGCCGGCGCATAGAAAGCCATGACGCACTCTTTTGAGGCGCCCGTCAAACCTAAATTGAAATTATTCTGGTGCGCTTTAGGTGCCCGAATTTCAGAAGAGTGCACACCGGCTCCGGATTGGGGCCGACGCGCTCAGAGAAAGATGCCCAATGTTATGATCTGGGAGACAAAAAGCAGGGCAGCGACAATCTGCCAGAAGCGCAGCGGATTGCGCTGTGCCAGGGGACGACTGGCCTGCTGCACAAACTCGCGACTCGGATTCTGCAAATCGTGCAATAGCTCCGATACATCCTGATACCGCAATTCGGGACTGATGCTGAGCGCTTTGCGAATGGCGGCATCCATCCAGGTAGGCACCAAAGGGTTGTAGTGATAGGCCGGCACATAACTCAGCCGGGAATACGCGGCAATGCTGGTGCAATGCTCGAGCTTTCCCTCATAGGGCAGCCTGCCGGCAAGCATTTCATAGACGACGACCGCCAGGGAAAACTGGTCTGCAGCGGCGGTGACTGGGCGCTGCAATATCTGCTCGGGAGCCGAGTACTGGGCTGTACCCAAAACCGCATCGCGCTCTATGGTCGTCGCAATCTCTGCCACGCCGCCCACAAAACACGAGCCAAAATCCACCAGCGTTACATGATTCTGCTCATCAATCATGATGTTTGCAGGCCGAATGTCCTGATGCCTCGTGTCTCGACGGTGAAAAGCCCGCACGCCCTTGACCAGTTGCTCGGCAATATCCATGACCACGTGGATATTCGGTTTCGGATGGCGTTTGATCCACTGCTCTAGCGTTTCCCCCTCAACGTATTCCGCCAGGTAATAGAGGCAGCTGCGCTCACGCTCCTCCTCCAGCACCCTGACCACATGGGGCGAGTCTATTCGGCGGCCGATCCACGCCTCCATGATAAAACGCTCGAGATACGCCGCGTCGTCGGCAAAATTAACGGAAGGGGTTTTCATGACATACGCCGAGGGATCATTGCTTCGCGTGTCCCGAACCAGATACAGCTGGCTTCGCGAGCTGGCGTGCAGCTCCTTTTCAATACGGTAGCCATCTACCGTCATGCCCACATTCAAGGCAGGCGGAAACGGCAGCTCCGTCAGTTTGCGAAAGGCGTCATCGGCTTCCTCACCGGGCAGTCGATCAACCCGCACCAGCTGCGCGCTGAGGTTATCGTGGCTACCATGCTCCAGCGCGCTGGCGATCATGGCATTGCAGTCTTCCTCAAAGTCGTCGCTCAAGTGACCGAGGCGTTCACGCAGCTCACCGCGGGAGAGAAAGTCATGGACACCATCGGAGGTCAGCAGAAAAACGTCACCCTCTTGAAGATCTACCGTCCGATAATCCACGTCGAGCCACATATCCAGCCCCATGGCGCGGGTCAGGTAGGACTGGTCCTTGTTGATCCGCGTAGCGTGGTCACGGGTAATCTGCTCTAACTCGCCGTGCCGGTAGCGATACACCCGTGTATCGCCAACATGAAAGACATGGGCCGTTTGGCTTTTGAAAATGACCAAACTGAGGGTGCAAACGTAGCCCTTTTCTGCCTGCAAAAAACGCTGCCCCTGGCCATACAGCCAACGGTTAAGTGCATTCAGTACCTGTTGGGTCGATTTCTTGACCGTCCAGGCTTCCGGGGTTGAAAAATAGTCTGAAAGAAATGAAGTCACACAGGTATCGCTGGCTTCCTTGCCGGCTTCCGCCGCAGAAACGCCATCGGCGATAATAGCCACCGCACCTTTGGTGGTTAACAGGTGGCCTTCCGGAATACGAATGCCAATGCTGTCTTCGTTGTCGCTTTTGACCCCGGCAAAGGTTGCCTGCCCAAGGCTGAACTTCAAGGTACCGTCCAGATGCATGCTCACTCCCGTCAGAGAAACACAAAAAGCCGGATGCAAAAGCAACCGGCTAAAGCGAGAGGCTTCCCGTTAGGAGAAGCCGCACATTTAAACTCAGGTAACTTCAATCAGTTCAACCGACCCATCGTCGTTGACCTCCGCCATGTGGCCACGGGGTTCATCAAGAAACTGTACCGCAATAAAGACAAAGGCGGCAGAGGCGGCAATCAACATAAAGAAGGAAGACGCGTCTACGAATGACAGGGCCGTCAGGTAAATCACCGCACCCACATTACCGTAGGCACCGGTCATGCCCGCGATTTGCCCGGTCATGCTGCGTTTTACCAGCGGCACGATCGCAAATACGGCACCTTCACCCGCCTGCACAAAGAAGGAACACATCATGGTCGCCATCACGGCCAGAACAATGGGCCAGCCCGAGTTGATCTGGCTGAGCACCAGGTAGCCAACGGCAAGACCTGCAATCAGAATAGTCAGGGATTTGCGACGACCAAATTTGTCAGAGAAAAAGCCACCTGTCGGACGCGCTACCAGATTCATAAAAGCAAAACCGGACGCCAGCAGACCCGCCTTAACCGCGCTCAACTCAAAGGTCTCCATAAAGAACAGGGGCAGCATGGACACGACCGCCAGCTCAGAGCCGAAGGTTACGAAGTAGGAAACGTTCAGTATCGCAACCTGCTTGAACTTGTAGCGCTGAAACTCGGGAACCGTTGCATTCTCAAACAAATGGCTGTTTACCCGCAGTATCTGACTGATCTGCACCACACCGACGACGGCCAGCACGGCATAGGTCGCGTAGGTTGCGCCCTGAGTTAGCAAGCCAAGATTGGATGGGGACAGCTTCCAGGCCAGCGTTGCCAGCGCCGCATACATTGGCAGACACATGACGATATAGAAATACAGATCGCGCTTGCTGGTCACTTCCAGGCCGCCGTTTTTCTTCGGCTTGAAATAGGTGGAGCCTTTCGGAGTGTTACGCGCACGGGTGTAAAAGAACAGGCCGTACACAATCGACATAACACCGGTTGTGGCAATGGCGTATCGCCAGCCGTCTTCCCCGCCGTACATAAGCGCCAACGTAGGTAGACTCATGGCCGCGGCCGCACTGCCAAAGTTACCCCAGCCGCCGTACACACCTTCAGCCAAGCCAACCTGTCGCGCCGGAAACCACTCACTCACCAAGCGGATACCAATAACAAAGCCAGCACCGATAAAGCCCATCAGGAAGCGCATCAAGGCAATGGTTTCGTAGGAGTCGGCAAAGGCGAACCCCAGACACAGTCCGCCACCAATCAATAGCAGAATGGTATAGATGATTCGGGGACCAAAACGATCCACCAACATGCCAATAACAATTCTCGAGGGAATCGTCAGCGCGACATTCAGGATCATCAGCGCCTTAACTTGCTGGCCTGTTAAATCAAAGGCCTCTTTAATAGAGGCGAGCATAGGCGCATGGTTAAACCACACCATAAATGTTAGAAAAAACGCAAACCAGGACAGGTGCAGCAAACGTATGTTTGACTGCTTCACGTCCAGGAGGTTGAGGTTACCGCCAGACATAACAGACTCCATAAGAAAAAGAAGAAACTGTCTGGCCCTGAGCAAGGCCTGTGCCAACAGCCCAAGAAAAACACCAAGCTCATGACAATAAAGGTTTTTTAAACGAAAGCCGTATCCTGCAGCCGAAAAGACGCAAGGCTGAATGCGCGTTAATCCCCTGAGCGCGCACAACGAGGTGGCGATGCACTACCGCAATGCATCCTTTTGGTGCCGATGCCTGCTGACAGGCATTCACGGTTTTGGTGCAGAGGGGCGCCGAAGAAAGAATTCCCTTAAATTTCAGAGCACTACACAACCCACAAACACTTGGCATAGCCATTGCTAGAGAGTCAGCACACTCGGTGCGCATCCAATGGCACCATCGGGGAGAACTGAAAAAAGGTAAGTAGCATGAGTGGAACAACACGTCTGGTCGTCGTAGGCAACGGCCCCGTAAGCCACCAATTTTTGGAAACACTTGCCGAGAGCGGCAAGGCCGAGCAATTTTCGATCACCGTCTTTGGCGAAGAGCCGCGTGCGGCCTATGATCGCGTTCACCTGACCGCCTGGTTCGAGACCCGCAAAGCCGAGTCGCTGAATATGGTTGGCGAAGGCTTCTATGAAAGCCAGCAGATGACGGTTCACACCGGGAAAAAGGTCACCGGCATTGACCGTGCAAACAAGCTCGTCACCACTGACTGTGGCACTCAAGCTGAGTACGACGTGCTCGTGCTCGGCACCGGGTCTTACCCCTTTGTTCCCCCTGTGCCGGGTCACGACCGAGACAACTGCTTTGTCTACCGCACCATAGAAGATCTGGAAGCAATTACGGCGGCCAGTCAAAACGGCAAGATTGGTACCGTAGTGGGCGGTGGCCTGCTTGGTTTGGAAGCGGCCAAAGCCCTGCACGACCTCGGGCTGAAAACTCATGTTGTAGAGTTTGCACCACGACTGATGGCCGTTCAGGTCGACGATGGCGGCGGCAAGCTGCTGCGCAAGAAGATTGAAGACCTGGGGGTTTCCGTTCACACCGGCAAGAATACCCAGCAGATTATCGATGGTGACAGCACCACGCATAAAATGTGCTTTGCCGATGGCGAAGAACTGGAAACCGACCTGATCGTTTTCTCCGCGGGTATTCGCCCGCAAGACGAACTGGCTCGCCAGAGCGAGCTGGAAATTGGCGAGCGCGGCGGCATTGTCATCAACAACAACTGCCAGACCTCGGACCCATCCATCTATGCCATTGGCGAGTGCGCCTTGTGGAACGGCCGCATCTTCGGTCTGATCGCACCGGGCTGGGATATGGCTCGCGTAGCCGCCGACCACGTACTGGGCGGCATTGAGGAGAAACAATTCCTCGGCGCCGATATGAGCACCAAGCTGAAACTGATGGGCGTTGACGTCGCCTCAATTGGCGATGCGCATGCCAACACGCCCGGCGCAAAATGCTACACCTTTATTGATGAGCAAACTGAGGTTTACAAAAAGCTCGTTGTTAACGAAGACGCCAGCAAGATTCTGGGCGCGGTCTTGATAGGCGATGCCGACGACTACGGCACCCTGCTGCAATATGCACTGAATGGGATTGACCTGCCCGAGCATCCCGAGGCCATGATCCTACCCTCACTGGATGGCGCTGCCGCTGCCGGACTCGGCGTGGACGCTCTGCCGGAAAGTGCGCAGATCTGCTCCTGTAACAACGTATCCAAGGGTGACCTTTGCACGGCCATCGCGGAAGGAACACATACCCTGGGCGACCTGAAAGCCTGCACCAAAGCGGCCACAAGCTGTGGCGGTTGCAGCGCACTGGTTGGCCAGGTACTCAACGCCGAACTGGAAAAGCTCGGTCTGGAAGTAAACACCGACCTGTGCGAGCACTTCCCCTACACCCGTCAGGAAATCTACCACCTGGTACGCGTGGGCAAGATCAAGTCCTTCGGCGAGCTACTGGAAAAACACGGTAAGGGCCACGGCTGCGATATCTGTAAACCCACCGCCGCATCGATTCTGGCAAGCTGCTGGAACGACTACATTCTGGAAGCCGAGCACGCCGGCCTGCAGGACACCAACGACCGTATGCTGGCCAATATGCAGAAGAACGGTACCTACTCCATTGTGCCACGCGTCGCCGGCGGCGAAATCACCCCGGAAAAACTCATCGTGCTGGGGGAAGTAGGTAAAAAATACAACCTCTACACCAAAATCACCGGCGGCCAGCGTATCGACCTGTTTGGTGCCACCGTGGATCAGCTGCCTGTGATCTGGAAAGAACTGGTGGACGCCGGCTTTGAATCCGGTCACGCCTACGGCAAATCCCTGCGCACCGTTAAATCCTGTGTTGGCTCCACTTGGTGCCGCTACGGTGTACAGGACAGCGTAGGCGCCGCCATCGATATCGAAAACCGCTACAAAGGCCTGCGCTCACCGCACAAACTGAAAATGGCGGTCTCCGGCTGTACCCGCGAGTGCGCCGAAGCCCAAAGCAAAGACGTCGGCATTATCGCTACGGAGAATGGCTGGAACCTGTATGTCTGCGGCAATGGTGGCATGAAGCCGCGTCACGCCGATCTGTTCGCCTCCGATATCGATACGGAAACCCTGATCAAATACATCGATCGTTTTCTGATGTTCTACGTGCGCACCGCCGATCGCCTCCAACGCACCAGCGTCTGGATGGACAATCTGGAAGGCGGCCTGGAATACCTGCAAAACGTGATCATCAACGACTCGCTCGGTATTGCCGACGAGCTTGAGGCCGAAATGGCCCACGTCATTGGCACCTACCAGTGTGAGTGGAAGACCACCATAGAAAACGAAGACAAGGTCAAAATGTTCCGCAGCTTTGTTAACGCTGACCAGGGCGACAGTAGCGTGGTCTTTGTGCAGGAGCGCGGCCAAATCCGGCCGGCTACCGACGAAGAGCGCGAACTCGGTAAAGACCTGATTGCCGTAGCCTGATAATGACCGATACAGAAAAGGACAAAAGCATGAACTGGACCGCCGTTTGCTCCATCGACGACATTCCGCCTAACGCCGGTGTGTGTGCACTGGTCGACGGTAAACAGATTGCCATATTTAAAGTGGACAATAGCGTCTTCGCCCTCGACAACTTTGACCCCTTCAGCGGTGCCAATGTCCTGTCGCGCGGCATTGTCGGCAGCCTGGACGGCGAGCTGGTGGTGGCATCGCCCATTTACAAGCAGCACTTCGCACTGCAAACCGGCCACTGCCTCGAAGATGAAAGTCAGTCCATCGCCGCCTACAACGTCAAACTCGACGGCGATACGGTATTGCTCTGCACCGCGGCCCAAGTCGCAGCCTGAGTAAAGCCCTACCCTCTCCCCCCCGGCCAGTCACAGTGCAGTTTGCTGTGGCTGGCCACCTTATTTTCTAGCAAAGCGACCTGAGCCGCCCTGGCTGACGGTTAAAAAAACGTAACCAGAGACAAGGTATTGTTTAGCTTAGGGTATGGACTCTACCCTTACGACCTTAGTCAATGAATACACCGCCTCGATCCCCACGCGGCCTGCGCGCCGGCAACCTGATTCTCAGCAGCCTGAACAAACTTGGCCTGGCACGCTGCAGCCTGCACCCCGATGATCTGTTGCACACCGCCCGGAAGCGGACAGGGCTGCAATCTTTGGGTGACGCGTATTCACAGGAGGCGCTGGAAAGACTCTGCGCTTCTTTAAACGATGAAGCAGAGCTGACCCCGGTTGGACGACTGCTGACCCGAGAGCTTCTGGTAACGGGATTGAGCAATCAGCTGCAGCTTGAAGACTGGTTTTCACGCCACCCGGAGATTGCGCAACAGGACATTGTTGAGCCCATTATTATTATCGGCATGCCGCGCACCGGGACGACTATCCTCCACGAACTCATGGCACTGGATCCGGCGAATCGTGTGCCGCAGACCTGGGAAGCGGCCTCCCCCTTCCCGCCACCCGAACACGCGACCTACCAAACCGACCCACGAATCAGCGAAGAAGAAACACGTCTCAAGGTGTCCCACTACCTGATGCCCGGCGTGGAGAACATGCACCGGATGGGCGCCCAACTACCCCAGGAATGCGTTGCCATAACCTCAGACGTCTTCCTCAGTATGCTCTACACCACGATTTACCATATTCCGAGCTATGCCGAATGGCTGGCAAACGCGGCGGATATGTCTATTGCCTACCGCTACCACCGGCGTATGCATCAACTGTTGCAATGGCGCACCCGGCAATCTCGCTGGGTACTTAAATCTCCCGGCCACCTCTGGTCACTCCAGGCACTCCTCAAAGAATATCCGGATGCGCGCCTGATCCAGACGCACCGGGACCCATTGAAAATCACCTCATCGCTGGCCAGCATGGTGCCAACCATGCGCTCCGCCTACCAGTACAAGATCGATGCCGGCGCCGTCGCCAGAGAGTGGGCAAATACCAACGCGCTGGCACTCAACGCTTCCCTGCGAGCCAGGCAATCCGGTGCCATTAAGCCGGAGCAAATCATTGATGTGCAGTTCAGCGACTTTATCCAGTCACCGGAGCGCGCGGTCGAATTCATCTACCGGAAGTTTCACCTCGAATTTACGACAGGCCTGGCTGACGCCATACGTCAGTACATCGCTGACAACCCGGCAGACAAGCACGGTGGTCACAAGCACTATTTCAGTGACACCGGGCTGGATGCGGAAAAAGAGCGAGCGCGGGTTTACGACTACCAGGCCTATTTCAATGTCGCCAGTGAATCATTGAAGTAGCCCCCCGTACTCGGATCGTCGCCCCAAAGCCCAAGGCCCGCAAACAAGAGATAAATACCATGAAGAAAATACTGATTCCCACCGGGCTTCTTATCGCCGGCCTATTCCTTGGCTATCAACTGCCACGAGGCCCTGCCCTATTTGCTTGGATTGGCAGCGTTGGATCAAACGAGTCGTCCTACCATTCGCTTGAAGCCTCAACCGAGTTTGATCAGCTGATCGAGCTTATGCAGGTCACCAAGCAGAATGTGCTGAACGAAGCCGAAACGGAGCAGGAAGCAATCGAGGGGCTGCGCTGGATTCTGAGAGTTCTGTCGATGAGCACTGAGGTTGCCGCTGATGGCAACCCGAGACTGCCCTACTTTCAACGCATGGACACGCCCGCCAGAAAAGTGGGTGGTGACAACCCGGACGCTGAGTATGATCTGGCGGTGATTGACGGCAAGTTTGATTATCGCATCACCGGCAATCTCGGCACGGTTCGCTACTTGAGCTTTACCATCAGCGGCGGTCAAGGTATGACACCCCGTTACATGGCCGGCTACATTGGCGACGATGACCTGCAAGCCGATGCCGAGGGCAACTTTACCCTGTGGCTGACGCGGGAAAGACCTTCGGCACCCGGAGCCTGGATACCTTTACCGGAAGATGCCTCCAGCATTCTCGTGCGTCAATATATCGCCGACCGGCAGAAGGAGGCCCTGGCCAGCTATCAGATTGAAGCCATTGGCGATTCACTGCCCGCTTTAAGCCCCCCGGCACACGATGAGATCGCCATGGGAATCCGGGCGACCGCCTATGCCTTTCTGAAGCTCAGCACTCTGCACAAAACCGTTCTTCCGGAAATGCTCGATTCGCCCAATCAGTTTTTCGAAGCCACATCCAAGAATCTGGGCGGCGAAATTTCAGGCACAGAAAATCTGTATATGCTGATGCATTTTCAGATTGCCGAAGATGAGGCGCTGCTGGTCGACGTCAAACCGCCCGCCTCGCGTTATTGGAATCTCACGATGGAATCCATTTGGCATGAAACGCCGGATTATCTGAACAGGCCGGTTTCCAGAACGCTGGAGAACGTCACGCCGGGGCCTGATGGCCGAGTCCGGTTCATTCTGGCGCACGAAGACCCTGGTTTACCCAATTGGATTGACACTATCTCTCACCATCGGGGCTTTCTAACTTTCCGCTGGCTGGAAATAGAAGACACCGAAGCACCCAGGGTCACAAAAATCAAACTCTCTGAATTGAAGCGTTTCTGATGAATTCGGCTGAATGCGGCGCAGGGGAATAAATAACCGGGAATCGCCGGGCTAGCGTTGTCGCCAATCAAAGTCCATCTGCCGCGCCGTCTTTTCTGCCAGCGCGCGGCTGTGCAAGCGCTCCACCAGATGCAGGCTCATATCGATTCCCGCGGAAATTCCGGCCGAGGTTATTAGCGCGCCATCATCTACCCAGCGCACGTTTTCCTGCACAGGAATTTGAGAGAACTGCTGTCGGAAATCGGGCATATCTTCCCAGTGTGTCGTGACACGCTTACCGGCACAGACGCCCGCCTGAGCCAGCAGAAAGGCACCGGTACAGACCGAAGCAACGAGTGATATCTGCCCAGCCTGAGTCGCAATCCACTCAATCACGGGCGCATTAGTCATTTCGTCGGTGTGCGCACCGCCGGCAACGATCAACACATCCAACGGCGGATGCATCGCAATACTATAGTCCGACACCACCCGATAGCCCGCTCGGGCAACCACCTGCCCGCCAGACTGGCTGATCAGGCTGACCGCAAAGGGGTCGTCGTCAGGACAAACCCGCGAGGCCGTAGTAAATACTTCAAAGGGCCCGGAAAAGTCCAACACCTCGGCCATGGGGTAGATATAGATTCCAATGTGGCTGGTCATTGCGCTGCCTTCCCCTTACCCAAATAGCCGGCGAGATAGCGATCACCCAAAACTCTGCCGGAGCTGCTCTAACACGCGAGCAGTGCCGAGCCCATCGGCAAAGGACGGCCTTGGCGAAAGACCACTTTGCACTCCTTCTTTCACCTTGGCAAGCCAGGCTGTTTGTGCGGCGATAAACGCATTCTGCTCGCCATCGATGATGATCGTTTCTGCTTCAGCATCCGGCTTTTTCAGAATGAGTGTTTCGTCGTTGTAGAGCTCCATGCAACCTTCGGAGCCAATCAGCACCATAACGGGAGCAAGATAAACGGGCGCCGCCGCGCTGATATCGACCGTAGCGGTAAAGTTGTTTTCCAGCGTGAGCTGGAAACTGACCGCATCTTCGGCCGTGCAGGTTTGCAGTTGCCCGTCGCGATCCTTTCGCTGTGACTGACTGATCGAACTCACTCCGCCACACTGAATCACTCGGCTGTCACTCAGCCAGAGAATATTGTCGATCAGATGGGAGCCATAAGCGCCCAGCCAACCGCCGCCGAGTGAGGCGTCGAACAACCAGCCATAGGGTCTGTCCCGCAGCAGGGGCGTAAAGGACTGCCAACTCCCATGCTGCAGGCGGCCGATAGTGCCGCTGTCGACCAGCTCTTTGACTTTCAGATTGGCACTTCTGCAACGAAACTCAAAGTTGAGAAAGTTTAGAACCCCTTTGTCCCGGGCCGCGTCATACATGTCGCGGGCATCGCCCGTGGACACACCAAACGGTTTATCACACAGCACCGCACAGCCCTGATCCAGCGCAAACAACACATGTTCACGGTGCATAAAGGGCGGTGAGTGCACAGAGACCAGATCCACCCCTGATCTGCAGGCTTTGCGCACCGCTTCACCGTCTCGAGGCGACACCACCGTTACCTCACAATCCAGACTGCGGTAGCCGGGCGCCACAACAGTTTCACCAAAGCCGGTGCCTATCACTACGACCTTCATCGTACTACCTCGAATCAGATTTACGGAAAAACATCAGCCACTCGCGAGCAGTTGTTCAAGCTCAGACGCCGACACAGGCCGCACTACCCGCGCCACCTCTTCGCCGTCACGCAGCAGAATCAGCGTGGGCCACAGCTTTATTTTGTAGGCTCTCCCTAACCGCTTGCCCTTGCCGTCGAAGATCTTGGCGTGGGGCAGCGTCTTTCCTGACAGCGTCTGCTCAACCAAGGGTTCGGCGCGCTGACAATGCCCGCACCAGGTCGCACCGAACTCAAGCAAGGCCAGCCCGCTTAAGGCCGCCACCTCCGCCATTGTCGGCGCGTCTTCATGGTAAGTTGGATTAAAGCCCTGCGTCAGCCAGCCCACGATTACCTCCGGAAAAAACGTTAAAGAAACAGCATGGCCGCATTATAGGTCATGACAATCAGCGGCAGGGTCGACAGGGTGAACACCAAAAACCGCACTTCGATTTTGTTAACCAGCACCTGTATCAGACTGTGCAGAACACGCAAACCGACATAGGTCCAGGCCAGGGTCGCATTCACGCCGTCACCGGCACCCAACACGGCCAGCGTGATGGCAATGGCATAAAACAGGGTTGGCTGCTCCATCAGGTGATTGTAGTTATCTGCCTTCCAGCGAACCTTGGGTGGTAACAGCGCCATCTGTTGGCCGTTTGGCGCGTTTGGGTCGAGTTCCAGATTGGCCTTGGCAATGGCGGGAATACGCGTCGCGTACATCCACAGCCACATCACCAGTGACCAGGCTATTAGTGCAACGACTGCGCCAAGAATTGGGCTTTGTTCAACCATCATTATCCCCTCTTATTGATTATGGTTAATGGGTAATCTATTACCGCGAAGCATCCATCCTCGCTGTTCATTCCAGCCAAGGCAAGCGACAGGGCTGAATCCCGGCATTCGCTGGCAAAGCGCGCTGCCAAACGGGATAATGGCGCCCTCATTTCCCTGCCGTGACGCCCAATGACCCTGCCAACACTCCGCCTCAACAAAAACGAAGAACGCCGCCTGCGCGGTGGCCACCTTTGGATCTACAGCAACGAGGTAGACACCAAAGCCACACCGCTCAAGGGCTTTGAGGCAGGACAGCAGGTTATTGTAGAAGCCTCCAACGGCAAGGCGCTGGGGACCGCCTACGTAAACCCCAACTCCCTGATCTGCGCTCGCATGCTTGACACCAACACCACCGCCTTTGGCCAGAAGCAGGTAAAGCAGCGCATCAAACAGGCGCTCGAGCTTCGCGAACAGCTCTTTGCCGATCCCTGTTACCGGCTGATCTACGGCGAAAGCGACTGGCTGCCCGGGCTGGTCGTGGACCGCTTTGGCGACCACCTGTCCGTGCAATTCAACACCGCCGGTATGGAGGCGCTGCGCGAACCGGTGCTGGAAGCCCTGCAAAAAGTACTGCAACCAAAATCCATACTGCTGCGCAACGACGCCGGCGTGCGCAAGCTGGAAGGACTGCCAGAGGTAGTTGAATGCGTTCACGGCGAGTCGCCCGACGATGTCGAGCTGGTTGAAAACGGGGTGCGTTTTATTGCACCCCTCGCCTCCGGCCAGAAAACCGGCTGGTTCTACGACCAGCGCCCAAACCGGGCCTGGTTGCGCGAACTGGCGCCGGGCAAGCGGGTATTGGACGTGTTCAGCTATGTTGGCAGCTTTGGGGTGCAGGCCGCCGCCTTTGGTGCCAGCGAAGTCTGGTGCAATGATGCCTCGGAAAGGGCACTCGACAAAGTCCATGAAAACGCCGCGTTGAACGGCGTCGGCGACAAACTGAACACCTTGCAGGGCGATGCCTTCGACGCGCTGCGTCAGCTCAAAGACGATGGCGAGCGCTTTGATGTGATCATTGTCGACCCCCCCGCCTTTATCAAACGCAAGAAAGACCTGAAAGAAGGCATCCTTGCCTACCGCCGTATCAACGAGCTGGCCATGCGTCTGCTCAACTACGGCGGCTATCTGATTTCCGGCTCCTGCTCCATGCATATGCCTCGCGAAGAAATGCTCGATATCGTGCGCGCTGCCTCGCGCCATGTTGACCGCAACGCGCAAGTGCTTATGGAAGGCATGCAGGGGCCGGACCACCCTGTGCACCCGGCAATTTCCGAAACACGCTACTTGAAAACCGTGTTGAGCCGGATAAGCCGATAATAGGCTTATCGTCACCGTGTGACGGTTTTGTCATTGGTACACACGGTTTGCTATAGGATAATTGTCTGCACACATTCACGGCCACGATACCCCCATCATGACTGAACAAAAACTCAAGCTTTTCTCCCAGGATGCCGAACCCTCTGCCATCAAAATCATGCAGCGCATGAGCCGCATTCAGGCCTGGGTATTCAAGAAAAGCGGCGGGCGATTAATGCGCACCTTTTTCTTTATGTCGCCGGTGGGCATTTTAACCAGCAAGGGCCGTAAGTCAGGGCAGTGGCGGGAGGCCTGTCTGGTTTATGGCGAAGTGGATGACAAGATCATTTTAATTGCCTCAAAAGCGGGCTGCGCCGGGCATCCGGCCTGGTACTACAACCTCACCGCCAACCCGGAATGCACCATGCAGATTGGTCGCAAGCCGGTGCCAATGGTGGCTCGCGAAGCCGAGGGCGAGGAAAAAACCTACCTCTGGAACAAGATGCTGGAAATCTACAAAGGCTTTGACGACTATCAGGAGCGGGCCGATACGGTTTCCGGCCGGGTTATTCCGCTGATGGTTCTGGAGCCTGCGAACGCATAACACTCCACCCGCCCCTCCCTTTCATTCCTGTGCTTTGTGCTTTAGGGTGTTTCTCTTCATTGCACACCTAAAAAACACGGGATTTCAGGGAGATAAGTATGGCCCAGCGGAAAAGCGCAGGGAGTCAGGACCATCGAACAGGCACCTCCAGCATTCTGGTTCCGGTGTTTGTACCCGCCGTTGTGGTGATCCTGCTGCTGGTGATCGGCACCATCAGCGACCCAGAGCTGGCCGGCAGGGCCTTCAGCGCCACCCTGAGCTATATCACCGACACCTTCGGCTGGTTTTACATGCTGTCGGTGGCCTTCTTCCTGATCTTTATTGTCGGCATTGCCTTTACGGACTGGGGTCATATCAAGCTGGGGCCGGATCACGCTGACCCGCAGTATAGTTTCCCGGCCTGGTTCGCCATGCTGTTTTCCGCCGGCTACGGCATCGCTCTGCTGTTTTTTGGGGTTGCCGAGCCTGTGTTGCACTACGCCTCGCCACCCACCGGCTCTGGCGAAACCATAGACGCCGCCAAGCAGGCCATGCAGATCGCCTTCTTTCACTGGGGCTTTCATATCTGGGCTATCTACGGTCTGGTGGCACTGGTGCTGGGTTACTTCGCGTTTCGCCACGGCCTGCCGCTGTCCATGCGCTCAGCGCTGTACCCGCTGATCGGTGACAAAATCTACGGCCCAATCGGGCATGCGGTTGATGTGTTCGCCATTCTCGGCACGCTGTTTGGTATAGCCACCACCCTTGGTCTGTCGGTAGCGCAAATCAATGCGGGGCTGAACTATCTGTGGCCGAGCATTCCGGTAAGTACCACGGTGCAGATTATCAGCATCGCGTTGATCACCAGTCTGGCCATCCTCTCCGTGGTGGCGGGTATGGACAAGGGCATTAAGCGCCTGTCCATTGTGAACATGGTGCTCGCCGTTACGCTGATGCTGTTTGTGTTTATTGCCGGGCCAACCGTCCATATTCTCGAAAGCTTTCTGCAGAACACCGGCAGCTACCTCAACTTTATCGTCGAGCGCACCTTCAACCTGCAGGCGTATACGCGCAGTGACTGGATTGGCAACTGGACCCTGTTTATTTTCGGCTGGACCATTGCCTGGGCACCCTTTGTCGGCCTGTTTGTGGCCAAGATCAGTCGTGGCCGCACCATCCGCGAATTTGTGGTGGGTGTCATGCTGGTGCCGACCATCTTTACCTTTTTGTGGTTCTCAATCTTTGGCAACACCGCCCTGCACAAGATCATGAACGAGGGTTACACAACACTCATTGGTCAGGTTCAGGCGGACCACGCCGTGGCCCTGTTCAAGCTGTATGAGATTCTGCCCTTCTCCTCCATCGTATCGCTGATCACGGTACTGCTGATCATCACCTTCTTTGTTACCTCCTCAGACTCTGGCTCGCTGGTCGTGGATTCACT
This sequence comes from Litorivivens sp., assembly GCA_041585035.1. Classification (GTDB taxonomy): domain Bacteria; phylum Pseudomonadota; class Gammaproteobacteria; order Pseudomonadales; family Spongiibacteraceae; genus Litorivivens. Next base: position 14,141 of record JBFHCW010000003.1, on the reverse strand, counting down.
CGCTTCGGGCGGCGCTCTGGAGTCACCGGTCTGGCAGCGGGTGTTCTGGGCCACCACCGAAGGGGCCATTGCGGCGGTACTGCTTTTGGCCGGCGGTCTGAGCGCATTGCAGACCATGACCATCGCCAGCGCCCTGCCCTTCTCCATTATCATGATCATCTCCGCCCTGGGTATGTGGCGGGCCCTGGTGATTGAGGGCCATCACCACCGCAGCCTGCAGCTGGAAATCCAGCATCGCTTCAGTGGCACCAGTGGACGCGGACTATGGAAGCGTCGACTGATGGGACTGGTCACCTTCCCGGACAAAGCGGAAGTTCAGGAGTTTATGGCGACGACCGTGACCAAGGCCATGCAAAGAGTACAGCGCGAGCTGGCCAAGCAGGACTGGCAGGCCCAAATGCATTTGGACGAAGAAAACGATCGCGCTTATCTGGAAGTACAGCGCGACGACAAGGTGGATTTCATCTATGAAATTCGCCTGGTTAACCACCAGCTGCCCGACTACGCCTTCCCGGAAATGTCACACGGCAAGGAAAGCGACCGGGTTTACTATCGGGCAGAGGTCTTTCTGCGACTCGGCGGTCAATCCTATGACATTTTTGGTTTCGACCAGCACGACATTATCATCGACATCCTCGACAAGTTTGAAAAACACCTGATCTTTCTGGAGATCTCCCCCGGCAATCTGCCGTGGAATATGGTGGAGCACGATGAGATGCTGAACAGTCAGGCCGATCAGGAGCACCAGCACTAAAAGGCGCGTCAAACCATCGACCAGCGAGCCGGTTGGCGGCCGGGGTTTTCGGCATGCCATGCATAAAGGGTGATTTCCTGCTTATGGGGCGCATCCTGGAGCGAGCTGGCCGGAGGCTGACTGGTTAAATAAACACCACGTTGCTTCTACCTGCCGGCCACAGCCTGTATAATGCGCGCCTTTCGACCGTCTGCCGTAGTGGGCAGGCAACGCCTTTTTCACTAACGCATCTGAGGACACCCATGAGCCTGAACGACGTGCCAAGCGGCAAGAATGTACCCGAGGAAATCAACGTAATCATTGAGATCCCGGCCCACGCTGACCCCATCAAGTACGAAGTGGACAAGGATTCCGGCGCCATTTTCGTTGACCGTTTCATGGCCACCTGCATGCATTACCCGTGCAACTACGGTTATGTGCCGAACACCCTGTCAGAAGATGGCGACCCCGTTGACGTGCTGGTTCCTACGCCCTTCCCCCTGCTGGCCGGTTCAGTAATCCGCTGCCGTCCTGTTGGCGTTCTGAAGATGACCGACGAATCCGGTGTTGATGCCAAACTGCTGGCCGTGCCCGTTACCAAGCTGACGCCTATCTACAAAGACGTTGAGCAAGCCACTGACCTGCCCGAACTGCTGCGCAACCAGATTCAACATTTCTTTGAGCACTACAAAGATCTGGAGCCAGGCAAGTGGGTTAAAGTTGAAGGCTGGGACGACGCCGCGGCTGCCAAGCAAGAAATTCTGGATAGCGTTAAGCGCGAGCAAGACAGCTAAGCCAGACTTACCACTTAGCATCGCAAAAGCCACCAAGCAGATAAGCTGCTTGGTGGCTTTTTAGTCTGCGGGTGATGCTAAGGGTTCAGCTACCCGTCACGACGGAGAACCGCCGACATCATTCGATCAGATCAACCTGCTTGGTGTAGGTGTAGGCTTGAAGGTAGAAGTGGCCGTACTGGTTGTAGGTGTAGCTGGCGTTCTCCCCGGCGATCTGGCTCGAATGCACACCTCCGACAGTACAGTAGCCGGTCGAGCATACCACCTGGTCATACCAGCTCTTGATCGAGTAGACCTTGTTGGCAATCGGCTTGCCGTAGAGCCAGTCCAGGAAGGGACTGGATACCGATAGCCCCCAGTAACCGCAGGTCGAATTCTGAACGTTGTAGGGGTAAGTACCACAGGACCACAGACCGCGATAAGCCCCCGCAATGCCGACAAAGGTATCAACGTCGCTCTGAATGCCCAGATAGTTAATCTGTTGAGCCGCCAGAGTCACCCCCATGGAGTGACCGATCACATCGATCTTCCCGGTGCACGAGGCATTAAGCGCATCAACCAAGGCATCGTAGACGGGTGTTTCTTCCCAGCCGTAGTGATTGTTGCAGGCCGGGCAGGTTTTGCTTCCCCAGTTGGGCTGGAAGATTTCAGAACTGCTGTAACCGCGTGACATCAGCTCGTTGTAGGTATTGTCCCAGTCGGATGGGTCGCCTGCGTTGCCGTGAACCAGGACCACCGCGTCACGACACTGCGCGTGAACAGCTGACCCAAAGGCCAGCAGCGCGACCACAAGTAGCGCACGGTTCATTATTGTTATTTTCATCGTCTTCTCCTCTCGCTTGTTTCGGCCATGCCTTGACGCATGACTCACATGAAAAAGGTAGCGTCTAACGGCAACGCCTCATCGGTGTCGCCCGGTGCAGGGTGAATGCGGAGCCTTGGCCTGGGCCAGCACATGGGAATGGGAAAACGCCGCAGCAGACAGCGCAATAAACGGCAAGTAAACGATTCCATTGAATCAAAGGCATAGATGCCCCCGCTTTATTGTTGGTTTTTCGGGACTGCCATGCCCTGACTATAGACCGCAATTTTAGGAATTGGCAAGAAAATTCTAACGATCGTTCGTGCCTACGCTCGCCAGACAAGCGCTCTAACGTCGCAGGCAGTCGCCGCATAAGCCTGTTCCCGCACAAAGGAAAATTTTAAATCCATTATTTATCAGTCATTTACAGAATAGAAAAAAGACATAGGCACTCCGCTTTGGCTATAAACCAAAGCGTCAGAAGCTTCCAAGGGGGGTGTCGAACGATCGTTCGTGTTACGGCCGCCACGAAGGGCGGCGGAGCCGGACACCCGGAATCGGGTGTCTATCAGGGCGATATGGAGTCCGTCACGGCCGTTACGCTATTGATCATCCGATCCAGGAAAAGACCCGAACTCGCCTAAGGTAGCCCGCAGCGTTTTGGCAAGCGCCGAATATCAGGGCTTGTACCAGAGCGGCGAGCTATAAGCCCGCTCCTGAATCACGCTGTCGCCTGCCTCAGGCTTCTCCAATCCCAGTGCAATTGCGTCCAGCATCAAGTGCCGAGGGGTGGGAATTTCCAGCACCCTTACGTAATAAAACGCTGACTGGGCAGGATTAAAATCCGGGTCTGACCAGAAGGCCGAAAGCGATGCCGCACCGATACTGTTGCGATAGCGCCCGGTTTGCCTATCCACAGTATCACCTACTGGCGGAAGCTTTCCGGCCGCGTCGGGTACCCGCTCACCAGACCAGGCCACGTTGTAAACAGTTTCCTGCTCCCGCCCGTTTTCATCCAGCCAACCCTTCACAACTTGGAGCCGATCGAGGTTCGCCGAACCCGGGTCTTTTAACGCCTGAATCACAAAGCCGGGAGCAGCCTTCCCGGCCACAGCATCGGGCAACACGCCACCCATCGGCACCCCTTTCTGCCGCCACGTGGCGGGATTTTTCAGATCATCTTCACTAAAGCTCCAACCGCCGTATACCTGCAGAGCGATACGCGGTCCGGACGTGGCGTAAACCTCCCGGCGCTTAAAGGCCTCAAGAATAGCTTCGCGGGTGTTCTCTTCCGCCCAGACCGCAGCCATGCCAGACGCCGACATATTCCAACCGCTGGCAAAGGTCTTGCGTCCGTCGGCACGGCTCTTGGTTTCCGGGGTGGAATCTCTGGCCATCTTGCCGCCAAAGCTGACTTCGTCTGCCGTGGATAAGCCACTGTGGCTGTCTGTTGAGCCGATCAGGCCAAACTGATAGGGATTAACGCCCACGCTTTGCTCAAGCTTCAGTCCGCGCTTCAAGGCAGAGCGGACAAAGTCGCCTTTGTCGGGCTGGTATTCCTGCGGCTCCTGCTGAATATAAAAATTGTAGGTTTCAAAGTCGGCGAATTCGTCATTGGGAGAAAACACCGGATGCGTTTCGGAGTCGCCTTTAATCTGGGTTATCTCGACGATGGGCTCGTACTGCAAGCGCTTGCGGGCATAGGCTTCGGTAAACGCTTCGCCGCGCAGGGTCTGCTCGGGGAACATAAAGCCCTTGGAAATATTCGAGTTGTGGGGTATCGACAAAAACTCTGCCCCGGTCGCCTCACTGGTAGCATCCAGCCAGGCCCACAAATCTTCCGGGTAGGGACTGTCGTCCGAGCCAAAGGGCTGAAACTGCTTGGCGGTTTCACCACTGGCACTGGTCATGACCACCCGGTGCAGATTAGCCCCGCCGGGCAGCGAGCTCCACTCCCAGGCCACAAAAGTGGTGAAGGTGCCCGGTTTGTAATAGTCGTCAGCCAGTGACGTCAGTGAATCCCAGGTCTTTTTCTCCAGAGCCTGCGCGTTGATGATCGGCTGCGTAATATCATCCTTTAGTGTTTTGGCGGCCTCGCGCGGATCACCCTTTTTCGGCAGCACCTCGATAAAGGCATCAAAACCGCCGTCGCCGTTGATCAGGCGTCGTATATAGCGCTCGGTGAACCAGCCTTTTACCCGGTCCACAATACCCGGATCTTCCAACTGCATACCGTTGAAATAGGCCTCGCGTGCTACGCCCAGAAATTCAGCGTGATCGGCAATGGCAATAAAATCCAGCGGCGCGCGGATCTGCATCCGCGCCCGATGGTAGGGGTGAATCACCGGCTCGCCACGGGCAAAACGGTAGGCCACATCTGGCGTGGCGCTGTGGTTGTCATTCAGAAAGGCGTCAAAGGAATAGGCGGTATGCACATGGGTGTCACCCCACAACAACTGCGGTGTCGGTTGTTCACCATTCATTGCAGAGGCCGGCTGCGACAGCCCAATCGTTGCCACCACACCCAGCGTCATTCCCAGAAGTGCGCCCGAAAACCCACACTGCGACTTAACCTGCATTGCCATATACCCTCTCCCATCCAATTCTTATTGTAGGTCACTTCAGTCTTTAAACAGCAACAGAAAGCTGACAAAGGACGGCACGTCGCGCAGGCCGCGCTCAAGCTTGAGATCACCACTGGCAAGGGCGCCGGGCACGCCGCGCGCCTGCACCAGCACTTCGGTCAGCACCTGAGTTGTGGTTGTCACCTGCAGCGCCTCGCCCGGATACTGCCCTTGCCGTACCTCGGCCACTCCCCGGCGCACATGCACAAAATAGCGCTCATCCGTATTGGTAAAGTGGAAATTCACGACCCTGTCGGTATCGATACTTTTTTCCGCATCAAGATTGACTGGCAAGGCAGTGAGTACATCGGCAATGGGCAGCGATTTAGCCAGCGCCAGCTTGTCACCACCAATGGCAATGGGCTTGATGTCGTGAACACCCGCAAGCTCTCCGGCCTGGGTCAGATAATAATGGCGGCCATTCGGGTTCTGGCTGGCGTAGCCCAGGCGGGTAAAGGCCTCGGCCTTGATCGCACGGGCCTGCGCTTTAGCTTCACCGGCATGCAGTAAATAACTGGCCAGCTCAGCCGCCCACTGATAGCGCCCGGATTGCAGCGCTGCGTCCGCTTCAGCCAGCACTGCCTCAGCACCACCGGCCAGGCGCACAAGGGATTCGGCGCGCGCTGTCGGCGACAGCGGTGTCAGAGTTTCGGCCTCACCATTAAACCAGCCCAGATAGCCGTTATAGATATTGCGCACCGACCAGGACACACGGCCATAGTGTTCCAGCAGCCAGGGGTGGTTTTTCAGATGAGGCGGCAACTGCACACTTTCCACCAGCTCATCCGGCGTCTGCCCCTGATTCATGCCCCTTATGGTCTGATCGTGGACGTACTGAATAGCATCGCGGTAATCGCGCAACAGGGCCGCTACGTTCGCTTCGCCGCTGACCGGGACCGTATGGCTTGGCACCAGATGCTCGGGCTTCAGATCCCGCATTTTGTCCAGACTGCAGGCCCATTCCAGCACATCCCGATAAAGCGTGCCGCGAATGGTGTAAAGATTGGGAAAGGCCTGATAGATATTGTCGCCGGGCAGCAGGACGCGCTTCTGGGGTAGCCAGACAAAGAGCTGGTCGTTGGTTTCACCGGGAGCGTGAATCAGCTCGATATCGATCCCCGCCACGGTAAAGGCCAAGCGGTCGCGAAAGGTACGATTCGGTCGCAGCAATCCCACGGTGCCGCCGCTGTGTCCACCCTGAGCCAGATAGGGCCCAATGCCGGCATTGACCACACCCTCTTCACCTTCGGGCAACAGCGTGCCAAACATGCGCGTGCTGCGGCGCAAAATGGTCGGTTGAATAATATTGGCAAAGCGGTTGATGTAGTAGTTAGTGCTTTCATGGGCATACACCGGCAAATCCGCCGGGGCGCCATCCGGAAAATAACCGGTGCCGCCAAACACATGGTCGGCGTGGTTGTGGGTATAGATCAGTGCCTTGATCGGCTTGCTGGAGATCTCGCGAAAAGCCGCCAGTACCGCGCGCCCGGACTCCACACTTTCTGTCACATCGACAATGACCAGCCCGTCATCCCCTTCAAGCATGATGGAGTTGGCCAGCGCGAAACCAATGGCAACATAGACGCCATCGGTCACCTTTTCCACGCGCTTGGCAAAAATCTGCGAATGGGCCGCCAGGGTGGGATGGACTTTTTGCCTCGCCCCATCAGGCGCTTGTGTTGTCGGGCCTGATGTCGGCGCAGTGCAGGCGGTAACAAACGATAGCGTAAGCATAAGCAGCAGGCGCATGATGGAATCTCCCCCGGTGTTATTAGATTTTTATGTGGTACTGCAGTATCGCGCGTCTTGGCGGCAAAGTCAGTCACCAGGGTTCTGCCGGGAATTGGCATAACAATGAGATCTGCCGCTTGACTCTGAAGTTAGCTACAGGGTTAATAATCCTGCACCGAGCCAACAGAGGGGGCGGTCATGAGCTACAAAATCGGCGAGCTGAGCAAGCTCACAGGATGTAACATCGAAACGCTGCGCTACTACGAACGCGAAGGGCTGCTGCCGCCACCGCCGCGAGGCAACAACGGCTACCGCTACTATCCCAGGGATTCCGTGTCGCGGGTTAACTTTATTCTGCACGCCAAGGGGCTGGGCTTTTCACTGACAGACATCGCCGAGCTACTGTCAATTCAGGTGGACAAACATTCTGCGACCTGCAGTGACGTAAAAGAGATCGCCGAGCACAAGCTGGCAACGATCGCCCAGAAAATCAGAGAGTTGGAAAAGATGTACCAGGCACTAGAGAAGGTTGCCGCTGCCTGCGATGGCTCGTCCGCGTCTGCAGAGCACTGCTCAATATTACAGGCTCTCGCCTCTGACGAGACAGCGTGAGGGCGTTAGCCCACACGCGGCATGGCGGATTTTAGTTTTTTGTAGAGTTTGGAATTGCGCTTAATGGCTTTGTGCCTGGCGTAGGCATCGACGGCCTTTTCCCAGGCCCCGTCGCGGCCATGAGCATTCAGCGAGAAACTGGTGCACACGGTTTTGCGCTCAACCTCAGAGGCAATGCCCACCTGAAAAATCGGCGTCAGATTGCCGCTTTTTTCGGTCTTGAGCAGATAGCTGATACCCTTGACGCTGCCGTCCGGGTTAAAGCATCGCTCACCTTTGGCCGCTTCCCGCGCCTTGATTTGCGCCCGCTCAAGCTCCTGGTCACGCGCCTGAGCCTCCGCTTCAATCGCTTTCTTTTTGGCCCCGTTGAGCCGCTTACCGTTCTCCTTCAGAGAGAAATATTCCTGATACAGTTTCCCGTCAACGGTGCGTCGGACTCGGTAGCCATAAAAGGCCTGATTATCCAGTAATTTAACGCTCATCTTTCAGCACAAGCCTCCCGCTTTCACCACAAACATTCCGTGTTAGTTATTACTCACATTCGGCTAACTGTACTCTTATCGGATGATCTTTCAATAGAAATTTTCACATCCCCTGATCCATATCTAACGAGGGTACGGAGTGGGTCGGCTTGCCCACAATTTTAGCTGGCACGCCAGCCACCGTGACATGGGGCGGCACGTCGCTGACCACCAGACTGCCGCCGGCAATTTTAGCGCCCTCACCAATGGTGATATTGCCCAACAACTTGGCACCAACACTGATCAGAACACCGTCACCCACTTGCGGGTGTCGAATGTGATGCCCGGTTCCCACACCACCCAGAGTGACGCCGTGCAGCAACGAGACATTGTCGCCGATGCGCGCCGTTTCACCGATCACCACGCCCGTGGCATGATCAATCATAATGCCTTTGCCAAGCCGGGCTGCTGGGTGAATGTCCACATCCAGCGTGGTGGAAATCCGGTTTTGTAAAAACAGTGCCAGTGAGCGGCGCTGTTTACACCATAGCCAGTGTGCAAAACGGTAGGCCTGTACCGCCTGAAAACCTTTGAAAAAAAGCACTGGCAGCACGTAGTGATTACAGGCCGGATCACGCTCATAGACGGCATAGATATCAGCCACGACGGCTTCCAATATGGCAGGCTCATCGGTCAACGCCGAACTGAATACTTCACTCAATGTCATTTCCGGCACGCTGTCACAGCCGAGTCGCGTTGCCAGGTGGAAACTCAGTGCCGAGGCCAGACTGGGATGACTGAGAATGTTGGCATAATAGTAGCTGGCCAGGGCGGGCTCGCTTTCGCTGAACGCCTTTACCTCTTCCCGGATCGTCGACCACAGCAGTTCACTGTCGCGCTCTTCGCTCATTGCCCCATATCCTGGTTGCACGCCGCTACTGCGGGCGTAATAAAACGTTGGTAGATTTCCTGCCAGTGCGCCTCGATAACTGGCGCCAGGGCCAGTGTGTCACACTGGCGCAACAGCTGCAGCAGGGCCTGTGCTTGCAGAGCGCGCTCACAGTCAGCCGCAAGCGGCGCATAGCTCAGATGCCAGCGCTCCGGCGCTATCCCCCCCTTGTCGATGGCATAGGGGCGAAAGAAACCTTCGCAATCATCACCGGCTATCTGTTCATCCAACCACGCGTGTAATGGCGCAAACGGGCCACCGGGGTTTACTTCTTCCGGCGTAAGCTGCACGGCGTAGTTCGCATCAACTGCAGCGGCGTCATAAACATCGAGATCCGTTCCCCAATGATGACGCGAGGCGCCGGGCAACGCGGACCATCGCAATATCGCCTGCACCCATTCCCAGTCACTGTGCTGCTCACGCGCGAGAGTCTGCCCCTGCTCATTTAGCACCGGGCGCGCGCCTGAGGCTTTGGCATTCCAGATAGCCAGCTGTCGATCAAATGAGCGAAAACAACTCGCCGGCTGCAGGTCAAACCCGGCCTGTCGGGCGCGCTGTTGCAGACGCCCAAACGCCGCAGCCACTTCCGGGTGAAGCCGGTGACGGGGTGTTAAGTCGACAAGGAATGCTTCGTCCTGCCCGATGATTTGCGTAAACTTCACAATCCGAATCTCATTAATGACGCTAATTGCGTAAGCCTTCATACTAAAGGCGTTGAGGAATGGAATTCTGCAATGGCTGAACATAAAAAGCGAATCGCACTGGCACTGGGCAGTGGCAGTGCTCGGGGACTGGCTCATATCGGCGTGATTCAACGATTGGCCGAACGCGGTATTGAGCCCGATATTGTCTGTGGCACCTCTGCCGGCGCTCTCGTTGCCGCCGTGCACGCCTGCGGCAAACTCGATCACTTTGCTGACTGGGTCAGCGGTCTGACTAACAGCGACATTCTGCACTACATGGATATTCGCCTGCTGGCTTCGGGCGGCGTAGCGCATGGTGGCCGCCTGATCGATTTCTTCAAGGACAACTACGGCAACCCCAATATAGAAGACCTGCCTCTGCGCTATACGGCCGTCGCCACCGACCTCTATCGCGGCCGCGAAACCTGGCTGCAGGAAGGCCCAATCTGGGATGCCGTGCGCGCCTCCATCGCCATACCCGGCATTCTGGTTCCCATCGCTCAGGGTAATCACTGGCTGGTTGATGGCGGCCTGGTCAACCCGGTGCCGGTGTCAGTCGGACGCGCGCTGGGGGCAGAAATTATTATTGCCGTTAACCTGAACAGCGATCTGCTCAAGCCCCCGAAAAAAATCACCGCCGTGAAAGAAGATGAGCCGGAGCCACAACCGCCGCCCGGCGACGAAACGGAAGAAGACGAATTTTCCATGCTCAGTCGCCTCGGCCAGTCCATCAAAGGGGCCGCCAGCAATCTGTGGAGCAGTGGCGACAAAGTACAGGCACCCGGCGCGCTCAATGTCATGCTCAGCGCGATCAACGTGATGCAGGACCGAATAACCCGAAGCCGGATGGCCGGCGAACCTGCCGACGTCACGCTGTCGCCACGCTTGTCTCATGTTGGCTTTCTGGATTTTTCCCGCGCCAGCGACGCCATTGCCGAAGGACGCGCGGTGGTCGACCGGTTGTGGCCGGAAATTGAATACGCGCTGGAACTGGCTGACGACGATCATCAGCAGCCGCCGAAGCCGGAGGAACCCGAACCGCAACCGCCGCTGGATGCCAGCAAGATGGTCAGCGCCACCATGAAGAAAGTTCGTGCGACCCCGAGAGATACGGACAATCCCCCCGACCAAACCTCCTGACGTTATGGCAATGGAGAGTCAGGCGACGGCCGGCACTGACATTTTCCCTTCGGCCACGATGACGGCCTCGCCACCCACTCGCACCTGAAGCGGGGCAGAACGTCGGCAGTCAAACTCGACCTTCAACAGACTCTGACGCCGTTCGCGCATGCCCCGCTCCAGCCACAGCGTGTGCGTGCCATCAGCCAGCTTGTCTGCCAGAAAAGCAGCAAAAGCCGGTACCGCGGCGCCGACCGGCGGGTCATCACGGCGCGCGTGACCGGGACTGAGAAGCCGCAGGTGGAAATCAGCCTGCACACTCTCCGATTCCGGGCAGCACAACAGGATATTGTTCACCGGAATCGAAGAGGCGCTACTCTGAGCCCAGGCCTCGCTACTAAATCGGGCGCGATAAACGGCTGCCAGCAATCGCAGGGGAACAATCAGATACGGGGTATCGCAACGGACAAACAGCGCGCTGGCCTTTACCGTTTCAAAATCCTGATCGTTTAGGCCCAGAATAGCAGCCAGTTCAGCACGCGATGGCACATAGCGATCAATCTGAGGCTCGACGGAAAAGCCCACCTGGGTGACAACATCCTGGCCGGAGCGGTTAATCAGCACCGGGATGACCGCGCTGCCCTGCACAAAGCTGCATCGGTTCAGACCCTCCGTCGAGGCAATGGCGCCACTCTGAGCCAGCGCGAAGGCAGCCGCCACCGTGGTGTGACTGCCAACCCCGCATTCGCCGGCAGGCGAAAACACTTTTAATTCCGGCGACGTTCGATCACCGGGACGGCGCACAAACACCGTTTCAGAATGATTGGTCTCCTGCGCCAGCACCTGCATCTGCGCATCGCTGAGGCCATCCGCGCAGGTAAACACCGTAATCTGGGCACCGTTGAAGGGCTGCTGCGTAAACACATCAACCACACTGTAGGGGTATTGCATTGCCGATTCTCCCTGCGTCGCTTTCATCTGAGCATAGCAGCGCCGGAAAGGCATGCCAGCGATTTTTACAGGCTGCTACAATGCGCGCCTGACGATGTAAGGAGTTGTTATGACTTTTCTATGCCGCTGCGATGATCTGAGCGACCCGGGCAGTCTGGGGGTGGAGGATCACGGTGTATTCGTAGTGAAACGCGACGGGCAGTTTTTTGCCTATCGCAATAACTGCCCCCACCTGGGAGTAGAGTTGAATTGGCTGGAACACCAGTTTCTGGATTCCGACGACGCGCTGATACAGTGCGCCACCCACGGCGCGCTGTTTGTCATCGAGAATGGCGAATGCGTGGCCGGCCCCTGCCTTGGCGACGCTCTTGAGCCCGTCGCCATCTGCGAGCGCAACGGCGAGCTACATCTGGTTGATAACGGTTGAAGGCAGCTGCGGCAGAAAGGGCAGTAGCCGTGTTGCTTTTACCCCTTCGGCACTGACCTCACAGCCATAGGCCAGCACTTCGACACCCTGCTGCATCGCCCGCCTCAGGGTTTCGCCATAGCGCGGATCAATACCATCAGCCGGGCCCACCTTGTCTATGCCGGTATGCATAGCCAGCAGAACGAGCACACCGCGATCGCCCTGCTCCACCCGGCTGATCAGTTCTTCCAAATGGCGACTGGCTCGATCACTGACCGCATCGGGAAAAGCACCGTAGCCCTGCCCCAGCCCAAGGGTTACGCTTTTGACTTCCACCACACAGCAGCCCGGCCCCGTGAGTACAAAATCGGCCCGCGTCCCCTCTGCCACTTTGACCTCTCGCTGCAAATGGCTGTATTCCTGCAGCTCAGCGATCGTGCCATCAACAATAGCGGCTTCCACCACCGCATTGGCCCGCGCCGAGTGCACACAGATGCGCTCGCCGTTGCTGCGTTCTATCAGCTCCCAGGTCATCGGGTATTTGCGCTTGGGATTATCGGACAGCGATAGCCAAACACGGGCACCCTCCTCGATACAGCCGGTCATGGCACCGGTGTTGGGACAGTGAACGGTCACTTCTTCGCCACTTTCCAGCACCACATCGGCCAGAAAGCGTTTATAGCGCCGGAGCAGTCGTGCGCGAATCCAGTTTTCAGACATTTTCGGTATACAGAATATGTTATAAGTTGGCAGCAGAACTCTAACAGGTTCGACGGCCCTCAACGACAGGATAACCATCACGTGAAAAACCGCGTCATCTTCACTTTGACGGGCCTGCTAAGCGCCCTGCCCCTTCAGGCTGAACCCAAGCCACTCTGGGAGTTTGGCTTTGGCACCGTGATGCTGCATCGCCCGGACTATCTAGGCGCCAACGAAGAAAGTTTTTACCTGCTGCCTTTTCCTTCCATTGTCTATCGCGGCGACTTTCTCAAAGCCGATGATGATGGTATTCATGGCCAGTTTTTCAGCAGCGAACGGCTGGAGCTGGATATCAGCGGTGGCGGCTCCCTGCCAGTTAACAGCGAAGACAACAGTGCCCGCGAAGGCATGGACGATCTCGACCCTGCCTTCGAGCTCGGCCCGTCAATTACCTACAAGTTCACTCTCAATTCGCCCCACCGGGTAACCGGAGAATTCAAGAGCCGCGCATTGATTTCAATGGGCGACAGCGGCATGAACTACGAAGGCTGGGTGCTCAACCCGGAGCTGCGTTGGGAATTCCGCCAAACCGAAGCCCTGCGCTGGGGCGCCAGCCTGGAAGCGCTTTATGGTAGTGATGACTACCACGGGTTTTTCCACAATGTAACTCCCGAGTTTGCCACCCCAACCAGAGCGGTTTACGACGCAGAAGCCGGCTACGGTGGCACAGCGCTGGCCGGGTTTGTCCGCTGGAGCTTTCGCAAGGACTGGAACCTCTACACCGCGCTTACCTACTACAATCTGGATAATGTAAGCTTCGACGACGGCCCACTGTTTCGGCAAAATTACGGAATTTATCTGAGTTTTGCCTTGTCCCGTACGCTCTTTAAATCCCAAACCTTGGTACCCTGACAAGCATGAAGGTTATTCACGCAATTCTGGTGGTGCTCAGCAGCCTCTTTCTGGTGCTGGTCGCTGTTGCGGCACTGCTTCTGATTCAACCCAATTGGTTCAAAAAGCCGATCAACCGGCTGGTAGCGGAGGTCAGCGGTTTTGACCTGACGTTTGAGCGCCTCAGCACCACGTTAAAGCCAGGCCAATTGAATGCAGCCGGTTTGAATCTTGCCTACCAGGGCGAAACACTACTGACGGCCAAACAGCTGACATTGACCGTTTCTGACTGGCCCAGTCTGTCTTCCCCCTTCTTCACACTGAGCCTGAAAGCCCCCGCCTTCTATTACACCCTGGACGACGAGGGCCGCAGCAACTGGCCACAAAGCCGATCACCCGAGCCGCCGCCCAGCGAGCCCAAGACCCTGTTGCTGCCGGAAGATTTCGCCTTTTACGCGCTGGTGATTGAAAACGGGGAAGCAAAAATCCGTCTGCCCGGCCGGAATCGGGATATTCAGGTCAGCAATCTCAATCTGGAGCGCACGGCACCGGAGAGGGCCCGGCTGACCTTGCAAACCACCATCGACCAACAAACCTTCAATGTAAATGGCGAATTTGCACTGGAGTCTGAACACCAGCTCGCCTTCGATCTCGGCCTGAATCACCCACAGCTGGAAACCCTGTTG
>JBFHCW010000002.1:0-32329 GCA_041585035.1 Litorivivens sp. | reverse complement strand
TATTACCATGTCGAGCGAATTACAAGGCCCCCTGCAGGGGTATCGCGTGCTGGAACTGTGCAGCACGATCGCAGGCCCGGCTTGTACCCGAATGATGGCGGATTTCGGCGCCGAAGTGATCAAGATCGAGCCACCTCAGGGCGATCCGGTGCGCAAGTTCGGCGTGCCCGATCAGGGTGTGGAATTGTGTGCGGCGGCGATCCTTCGTAATAAACAGACCGTCACGATAGACCTAAAATGCGATCAGGGTGTCGAGCTGGTCCGTGCGCTGGCCGCGCGCTGCGATATCGTGGTGGAAAATTTCCGCCCTGGCACATTGGAGCGTTTGGGGCTGGGCTATGAGCAATTATCTGCCGACAATCCCGGGCTGGTGCTGGTGCGTATCAGCGGCTACGGTCAGAGCGGCCCTTATAGTCAGAAGGCCGGTTACGGGGCTATCTGCGAGGCCTTCGGCGGCATTCGCGAGTTGATTGGCGAGCCGGGCAAACCGCCGGTGCGTGTCGCTGTGCCCGTGACCGATTACCTGGCGGCTACCTATGCTGCCTTCGGTGCGGTGACCGCGCTGCTGCATCGCGAGCGTACTGGTCAGGGACAGGTAGTCGATACTGCATTGTATGAAGCCGCATTTTCGATGATGGAGGGCAATGTGCCTTCCTATGATCGTTTCCATGTGGCGCCGGTGCGCGAGGGGTCGCGCCTGCCCTATATGGCCCCGAATAATCTCTACCTCACCGCTGATGATACCTACTTGTTGATCGCCGCTAACAACGACGCAGTTTTTGCGCGATTGGCGACAGCCATCAATAAACCGGAGCTGGTGGATGACCCCCGCTTTGCGACCATAGCAGTGCGCTGGAAAAACGTTGATGCGATCGATGCCGAAATCGGTGAGTGGGTTGGCGCGCACAGCGGTGCTGATGCACAGGCGATGCTGGATGAAGCCGGTGTCCCTGCCTCCCTGGTCTATACCCTTCATGAGATTTTCCAGGACCCGCACTACCGCGAGCGCGAGATGCTGCTGGATGTTCCACACCCTGTGTTCGGCACTCTCGCCCAGCCGGGGATTGTGCCAAAGCTGTCCGCGACGCCGGGCGCGGTGCGCTGGCACGGCCGCAAGCAGGGTGAGAATACGCGCGAGGTATTGGGCGCACAACTTGGGCTGGATGAGGCCGCTCTCGATCAGCTCGAGGCGGCGGGCGTCATCAGCAGTGGGAGTGAACAGTGAGCACAGAAAGCGTTACTGTTGTTGTCCCTGTGGAAGATGCCGACATGCCAGTCAATCAGGCCGAACCGGCAGCGCGCGCCGGTGGTTACGCCTGGTTTGTGGTCGTCTTGCTCACGCTCGCCAATATGTTGTCCTTCCTGGATCGTCAGATTCTCAACCTGATGGTGGGTCCCATTCGTCAGGATCTAGGCATCGGCGATACTGAAATGAGCTTGCTGATGGGCTTCTCTTTTGCAATTTTCTATACCGTTTGCGGCATTCCGCTCGCTTGGTGCGCGGATCGCTACAGCCGCAAATGGCTGATTGTCGGCGGGGCCGCCGCATGGAGTATAGCCACCGCCGCTTGCGGTCTGGCCGGCCGCTACGGTCATATGGTGGTGGCGCGCATTGGCGTGGGTGTCGGCGAGGCCTCGTTGTCGCCAGCCTCCTATTCCCTGATTACCGATTACTTCCCCAAACAGCAGCGTGTTACCGCCATGAGCGTGTTCGCGATGGGTAACTACATTGGCGCGGGCCTTGCGTTTTTGATTGGTGGCTATGTTATCCACTGGGCGCAAAGTTACGGGCCAGTGGTTTTGCCGGTCTTCGGGGAAGTCCGCTCCTGGCAGTTGGTGTTTCTGACGTTGGGGCTGTTTGGCGTGATATTCAGTTTTGCCTTGATGCTGATTCGCGACCCCGAACGCGGACCCGGACATTCCCGGCAACCGGTCAGCGCGACCTGGACAAAGCTGCGTTCGCACGGCGGCACACTGCTTTACCACCACTTCGGGTTTTCCTTGATCGCCCTTGCGGGTTACGGCAGCTCGGCCTGGCTGCCCAGTTACTTTATTCGTACTCAGGGCTGGACCGAAGCACAGACCGGTCTTATCTACGGCAGTGCAGTGGCCATTTTCGGGATCATCGGGATATTTGCCGGTGGGCGTCTGGCCGATTGGCTCGTGGCACGCGGTTATAGCGATGGCACTCTGCGAGTGGGTGTGCTGGCCGCGCTGTTGGCAGTACCCGTCATGCCGTTGGTAATGGTGGTAGACGGTTTTTTACCCACCTTTATCGCGCTGGCGGTCGCCGTATTCTTTTTCAGCATGCCAACGGGCTGCGCTGCGGCGGCCCTGCAGGAAATCATGCCAAGCAATATGCGCGCCCAGGCCACTGCTGTCTATCTATTCGTGTTCAACATGATTGGCTTGGGGCTCGGGCCCACGGCCGTCGCTGTGGTGACCGATTTTGTGTTCGCCGACGACATGGCGGTGGGGCATTCGTTGGTGTGGGTGTGCTCCTCGGCTCTGTTGCTGGGTAGTGTTCTGCTCTACTTGGGGCTCGCGCCTTACAGACGTAGTTATAGCCAGTGTCGTGCAGAATTAGCAATGCCATGAGACATACGGGAGGCAAGTATGATGTATAACAATCAGGTGCGTAGCGTTACATCAGCGGGGAATGTATTGCGCGCGGGGTGGATTTTGGTAGCAGGTGTCATGCTGTCGCTTTGCTTGCCTTGGGCCGCGCAGGCTCAAGTCTGCGACGAGCCGAGTGTTTCCCTGGCTCCGGTGGTGGATGCGTTATTTACTCGCCCTGCGCCTTTCGATTGGCAGGGCGACTGGCAGCAGGACGATGATGTCTGCTTTCCGAGCCGCCAGTCCGGTGCGAACTTGCGCGCTTATTTTCTAGCCCCCGCAGATATCGACGACCGCAGCGATTCGCTGCCGGTGGTTGTAATAGGGCCGGGCAGCGGCACCGGACAGGCGCTCTACTATTTGTGGTCGGCAAGAGCCCTGGCGGGGCGCGGCTATCTGGCACTTGTTGTCGATCCCCAGGGTGTCGGCCGTTCCGATGTGATCGGTGATATTGAGAGCTGTGGAGTTGAGGGTTGCCCCGGCATCCCCTTTCAGGACGCCGATAATTTTGTTGATGCGTTTGCGAGCGCTCTGGACTTTGTCGAAAGCGGCAACCACCCCTGGCTGACCAAAGCCGACGTCACCCGGATTGGCGTGGCGGGACATTCGCTTTCCGCGCGGGCAGCAGCCTTCCTGCAGGGCGAGGATGAGCGTATCGATGCCCTGGTGGCCTGGGACAATCTCTCCAGTGACCTGCATGGCGACGCTGGTGTTTCCAGCGGCGGGGGCACTTGCGGCGCTCTGATTGGTGGCAGTTTGCCGGAATCCGAGTTGGTCGATGTGCGCATTCCTGCCATGGGCCAGGCTTCCGACAGCCCACCCGGTTGCGATCCGCAAAATTCAGACCCAGAGGTCAAAAAAACGGGTTATCGTTATTGGCGTGATGCTGGCACCGACGCAATGCAATTGGTTTTTGCCGGCGCAGCTCACGGAGACTGGGCACAGACACGCGACAGCGATCCGGCGCAATTGCAACTGTTCCAACACTATACGCAACTATGGTTTGATCGCTACCTCAAACCCGATGAGGCGAGCTCTGAAGATATACTGCAGCGTGACGTTCTCGGGCAGCCTGTGCAGCAGTCGCTGAGTAATGCTTTCCACTCGGCCATCTTCCTGCCTGATCAACGGGTTGATTGCCCACGCTTCGCCGCAGGTGTTTGTGTTCCAGTTGCCGAGCTGGAGGTCTCACCGGATGCGGATGATCCGTTAACAGTTCTGTTGGAAGGGTCAGGCTCCTATGACCCCAGTGTGGACGGTATGTTGACGGGCTACGGTTTCGATCCCGGCGACGGGAGTGCCGTCATACACGCGGATTCAGCCTTCGTTGAACACCGTTATGAACGCGGCGATACCTACACACTACAACTGGTGGTGACCAATGCGAACGGACTCGATAGTGTCCCCGTAGAACGAAACGTGTTGGTTAATCGTCCGCCAGAAGTAGAGCTTGACGTTTCGATTTCAGAGGGTATCGCACCTCTGCTCGTAACCTTGGATGCCGGTGCGTCACGGGATGGTGACGCCAATGACAGCGTTCAACGCTACCTGTTCGATCCAGGTGACGGCTCGGCTCTCATCGAAAGCGCTGAGCCCACTCTTGAGCATACCTACAGCGACGCCGGCAATTTCGGACCCGCCGTGCGAGCAGTGGATTCTCATGGTGCTATCAGCGAGCCAGCCAGTCTTACCGTCAGAGTACTCGAGCCACCGGTACTGCCGGTGCCGGGTGAGGATGCTGGAACACCCGCGACATCATTTGTGTCGAAGCGTTCTTCTGGGGGCGGTGCGCTCTCACCGCTGACGATTTTGATGCTGTGTGTGTTGTTGGGCGTGCGGCGACTTCGTAATGACCTGACGATAAGCTGAACAGGAGGTCGCAGCTATGCAAGTGTCTTTCAATGTTATGGATTACCTCAAGCGGGCCGCGTTTGTTTGCGGCACGCGTTGCGCAATTACCGACGAACCGGGGGCGCAGGGTTCGCTCGGAACAATAACGTACCGCGAGCTCCTGGCGCTCGCCAACGGTATGGCGGCAGAGCTGGATCGCTTGGGTGTCGGTGTGGGAGAGCGGGTGGCGATTGTAAGCCCAAATGCCGCGAAATTTCTGGTGGCGCTGTTTGGCGTCAGCGGTTCCGGGCGGATGCTGGTGCCGATCAATTACCGCCTGAATGCAGGGGAAGTCGATTACATCGTACAGCACTCCGGTGCGTCAGTGTTGCTGATCGATGCAGCGCTGGAGGAAAGCTTGGCGAATATCACGTGCCAGCATAAAGTCATCCTCGACGGAGTCCACGACGCGGATTTATTCACGCCTGTCGACGAACTGCCGCGATGGGAGCCGGAGGACGAAAATTTCGTCGCTAGCGTGAACTACACCTCCGGCACGACGGCGCGTCCCAAGGGGGTGCGCCTGACCCACCGTAACTGTTGGTTGAACGCCATGGCCATGGGTTGGCACCTGGGAATTTCTGACAGGGACGTCTACTTGCATACACTACCCACCTTTCACTGTAACGGCTGGGGTATACCCTATGCCGTCACTGCTATGGGTTGCCATCAGGTGATCATCCGCAAGATCGACGGCGAGAATATATTGGCGCGAATCGAGCAGTATGGCGTCACGCTGCTCTGCGGCGCGCCCACCGTGGTTAGCCTGATTCTGCAGGCAGCAGAAAGCCGCCGCGCTAATGGTCGGGAGATTCCGGGCAAGGGCAGAGTACGGATGGTAGTGGCGGGTGCACCGCCGCCCTCGGTCGTCATCGAACAGGTCGAAACGCTGCTGGGCTGGGAGTTCATTCAACTATACGGTTTGACAGAAACTTCGCCATTGGTGGCCTTCAACCGCGCACCTCGGGAATGGGACGGGCTCGAACCGGCGGAGCGCGCACGGCTACTATCTCTCGCAGGTCCTCCGGGAATCGGTGTGGCGCTTCGTACTGACGACAACGGGGAAGTGATGACGCGTTCCAATTACGTGTTTGACGGTTACTGGGAGCAGCCGAAGGAAACTGCGGACGTGGTGAAGGGGGGGTGGTTTCACACCGGTGATGCGGGAGTGGTATCCGATGCCTACCTCACGATCATGGATCGGAAGAAGGATATCATCATCACTGGCGGCGAGAACGTGTCATCCATTGAGGTTGAAAACTGCCTCTATCAACATGAAAGTGTAGCGGAGGCATGCGTCATCGGCGTGCCGCACGACAAATGGGGCGAGACAGTAAAAGCGTTGGTGGTCAGGCGTCCGGACCGGTCGTTGGATGAGCAAACGTTGATCTCATTCTGTCGTGAGCGACTGGCACACTACAAATGTCCGACTTCGGTGGAATTCCGGGAGAGCCTGCAGAGGACGGCGACAGGGAAGCTGCAAAAATATCGCATGAGGCAATCGTATTGGGATGAGGATAAACCGTCGTGATGCCGGGATCTAGATGGTCTGAGTGACGCTCGTTATTCGTTGGTAAAGCGTTCGCATGATGATTGGCGAGGCAACAAGCAGCCCGCTGACCGCGCCCCAAAAATGCGCTTCGGTGGCAACTCGCAGCCCGATTAAGGCTGCGGTACTGGCACTAGCATCGGTCGACGCGTATTCCCAGGTCAGTTTTACAAAAATTGCCATGCCGAGCAGGTACCCGATCGCAAGCCCGCGAGCCATCAGGCGCGTAGCAATAACCACGGCTACGCCATGTAAGGCACCGGAAAAACCGAGGTAATAATGCAATTGCGGCTCACAGAAATACAGCAGGCAACCGGTGAATACCGCGACGATCAGGGACATCAGTACAAAGCGCAAGCCGGGATACTCCCGGCCACCGATAAGCCATACGACCATGAGGCCGGCGATGTTCAGCAACAGGTGGATCGCATTGTGATGGACTAGTTGGCCGGACAGAACTCGCCATACTGCGCCGTTGGTGATTTCACTGCGCAGGTAGACGAGATTGCTTACGTCGAGCAGCATTTGTGCACTCACGAATATGGCGATCAGCGTCAGTGGCGAAGACAGGTAGCGAGCAAGGCTTTGCAGTTGTGAGTCAAATGTTCGTATAGGCGACATCGGTGGTACGCACGCTGGTTGTCATGGCAAGAAACAGAATAACAGGAGGCAGCATGATCGTAGCACCCCAGATGGTTCAGCGCGATGTCGATTTTGTTGTATGAAACATTCAAAGCGCAGGATATGAAGTTCCGGAGTGTTACAGCGACCTCGGCCGGGAATCTTCGATGCGGCTATTATCGACTTAACCGTAGCCGAAATGTCTGATGCCGATAAGCGGGCAAGTGACTTACTTTTGATGCAAGTTGTAACTCGGTGGACTGATTCTTGACGTAAGTAACACTTGGGTTAATTAATCAAGCTCGAAAGTATGACTATCAAACGGGAGTTGTCGAGATGAAAGATTACTATTTAGTTCTTGTTCTTGTAGCAGCAACCTTTGCTGGATGTCGCGCTGACGATGCCGATTCTCCACCCAGCGCGGTCGTTTTCTCCGGTCCGGCGGAAATCGTTGAACAGCGAATACAGCCCTCGGATACCGGGCCAGGAATTGATCCTGTTGTACGGGTGGAAGATTTTCATCACATCGCCGTTCCCGAGATAGATTCACAACGCAAAAATATCCTGGTCGTGTATATGGTTGGTTCATTCGGAGCTCCTGAAAATTCTCTACAAATCGCACGATTTGCTGCCAGCCTGGGTTATGGGGTGCTCAATATTCAATACCCTAACGCCATTGCTGTCGGAACGGCCTGCTTTGGGCAAGACGAGTGTTATGGCCAGTTTCGCGGAGAAACCGTGTTTGGAGAAAACGTTGAGTACGCGGTGGGCAAACCTGGTTACAACGAAGCGAGCAATTTTGTGACACGGGAAAACTCCGTGGTCAATCGCGTTGTTAACTTGCTAGATTTTCTTGCCAATCAGGAGCCTTCCCAAGTCAACCCGCAGCCCGCTTACTGGCAGCAATTCCTGACAACAGATTCTCAATCACCTTACACAGCGACCAACCTTGGTCCCGCCTATCCGGACTGGTCAAAAATCATTGTCAGCGGCCACTCCCAAGGGGGTGGCATGGCGCCCATGCTGGCCATGAATCTGGCGGACGTGCTGGCGCGTCGCGTCGTGATGTTTGCCGCACCAAACGACAATGATGGTAACGGTCGGTCGGCTAACTGGATACTGCAACCTTCCGCCACGCCCATGGAAAGGTTCTGGGGCTTGAGGCATGCCGATGACAATACTCTTGGTCCCCAAGTGCAACAGAGCTGGGAAAGTATGGGTGGGTCTGGCAGCGGCGGGGTTGGTGGACTCGATAACAATGCCGAAGTCGATATCGGTAATGGCACGGGCGATCCCGGCGGCGCACAGCGTTTAGTGCTGACTCTTAATGAGGGGTCAGCCCACAATTCTACGGTGGATTCGGAGATACTGCCTGGCGTGGTTGTGGCATGGGAGTATCTGTTTACTGGCAACGGGATAGACTGACGACTTGCTCCCAAAATGCTTGCTTCTACATGCCGTGGATGGATTTCTGTTCGAAAAGTTCCGATTCCATTCCTCTATCGGAATGGATTGTTCGATAGGGCGGTCGATATCAAATTGTGACAGGTCACATCATCGTAATTTGCGAGAAGGTTTTGAAATTGGACGGAAAGTGTTCCTGTATTTGACATCAGTGACACACACGCTGGTTTTCATCGAAAAAGCACAATAACGGGAGACTAAATGATGGTAGCACCCCTGCTGGATCAGCGCGATATAGACTTTTTGTTGTACGAAGTATTCGAGGCGGAGACTCTGACCAACCGGGAGCGCTATCGCGATCACAGTCGGGAAACGTTTGATGCGGCTATCAACACTGCTCGAACGGTAGCCGAAAAACATCTGCTGCCGATACGTAGGCAGGTGGATAGCGAAGAACCCCAGTTCGAGAATGGCTCCGTTACCATGCCCGCGGTGGTCGAGGAGGCGGTGAAAGCAATCTTCGACGCAGGGCTGGCGGCAGCCGGTGAAGATTACGAGCGCGGCGGTATGCAGTTACCCGGTGTGGTCGCGGCGGCGGCGCGTGCGTATCTCAATTCGGCCTGCTGTTCGGTGGTGTCCTATGCCGGCCTGACGGAAGGCAATGCCAATCTGATTCAGGCGCACGGTAGCGATGCACAGGTTCGCCAATGGGTTGAGCCGATGCGCAGTGGCCTTTTCACCGGCACCATGGCGCTGACCGAGCCGGGTGCTGGCTCAAGTGTCGGCGATATCACCACGCGAGCTGAACGTACCGAACAGGGTGATTATCGTATTACCGGGACCAAGATCTTTATCTCGGGCGGTGATCATACCTTGTCGGAGAATATCGTCCACTTGGTGCTGGCCCGGGTGCGAGGTGCACCGGCGGGCGTCAAGGGTATCTCGCTGTTTATCGTGCCGAAATATCTTGTCAATGAGGACGGCAGTATCGGTGAGCGTAACGATGTTGCGTTGACGGGCTTGTTTCACAAGCTCGGCTGGCACGGCATTACTTCCACTGCCCTGAGTTTCGGTGAAAAGGGAGGTGCAATCGGCTATCTGGTGGGGGAAGAGAACAAGGGATTGACTTATATGTTCCATATGATGAACGAGGCGCGGGTATCCGTTGGCACGGTGGCTGCGGCGACGGCGGCTACCGCCTATCAGTACGCACTCGACTATGCACGGGAACGGCCGCAGGGGCGCCTGCCTTCCTCGAAAACGCCCACAACGCCGCCGGTGCCGATTATCGAACACGCCGACGTTAAGCGAATGCTGCTGGCGCAAAAAACCATTGCCGAGGGCGCGCTCGCGTTGTGCCTGTACGGGGCGCAACTGGCCGATGACGAAAAAACGGCGCCGGACAAGGCCACCCGGCAGCGGGCCGCTCAATTGCTCGATACGCTGACACCGGTGATCAAATCCTGGCCATCGGAATTCGGTCCGCAGGCTAACTCCCTGGCGATGCAGGTCCTGGGTGGTCACGGCTACATCAACGAACACCCGGTCGAAATGTTGTATCGCGACAACCGGCTCAACGCCATTCATGAAGGCACCACCGGCATCCAGGCGATTGACCTGCTGGGGCGCAAAGTGCCGATGGCCGAGATGGCAGGGTACCGCGCATTTCTCGCTGAAATGGAATCGAGCTGCGATGAGGCGATGGATTGCGAACGGCTAACAACTTACGCAGACCAACTGCGCGAAGCGATGCAGAGACTGGATCGGACCACGACGACTTTGCTGGAAGCGACGAAGGCCAAGGCAGCCGATCAGATTCTGGCTAATGCAACTCATTATCTGGATGCTTTCGGTCATGTGGTCATCGCGTGGATATGGCTGCGGCAGGGAATCATCGCGGATAAAGCCCTCGCTGCTGATCCTCACCCTGATGACGAGCGCTTCTACCGAGGCAAGCTGCAGGCCCTGCGCTATTTCTATTACTACGAGTTAACACGGGTTCACGGCTGGTGCGAATTGCTGTCAGCTATCGACCTGACGTGCTATGACATGCAGGCAGAGTGGTTTTAAAGGGAGCAGTGCAATGGACTATGTGGATACCCAAATCGAGGACGGTTTAGCCCGGGTACGTCTTAATCGGACTGAAAAACGCAATGCCCTGAGTCTGGCGATGATGGAAGAGTTGCGCGATACGGCGCTGGCGCTACAGCGAAACGTCGATGTGCGGGCGGTGGTTCTTTATTCCGTGGCCATGTTTTCCGCTGGCGTGGATCTGTCCGATGCGGCGCTGACCGACCAGTCCGCATCGCGTCTGGCCCAGCGTGAACGCCTCAAGCTGGGCCCGGAGCTGTGTCGCGTCTGGGAGGATATCGAGGCCTACACAATCGCTGCGATAGAAGGCTACTGCGTGGGCGGCGCCTCTGCCCTGGCCTGTGCACTGGATTACCGCATCTGCGGTCGCAGTGCGTTCTTCCGCCTGCCGGAAGTGCCGTTGGGGATGAACATGAGCTGGCATAGCATCCCGCGGCTGGTAGCGCAGATCGGCCCGGCCAGGACCAAGGAGTACGTGATTTTCGGCAAACGTATCGACGCAGAGAAGGCCCTTGAGTGGGGCTTGTGTGAGCAGGTGGTTGACGATGGCCAGGCTGTGGCATCGGCATTCGCTATGGCTGAGGAAGTGCTGTCGCTGCCGCCGATCGCCGTGCGCATGGTAAAGGAATCCGTGAACAAAACTGCCTACGCGCTGGCGCAGGTGAGCAGTTATATGGATCGGGACCAATACCTTCTGGCCAGTGAAAGCGAGGATTTCGCCGAGGCGCTCGCCGCTTTCACGGAAAAGCGATCACCAACCTTCAAGGGCAACTAACGTATTGCCTGTTGTGTACTACTCAGCAGGAAATAACACTACGGAGAATACAAGCAATGTTGAAAACCTGTCTCGCCGGTGGTCTCTTCGGCCTGCTACTGGCAACCCAACAAAGTCTGGCCGTCACACATGTCAAAGCACCAACAGAACAAGGGGTTTTTGTTGGGGAGCAGAAAGCAGGCGCTCTGCAGTTTTTAGGTATTCCCTATGCACAGCAACCCATTGGTGAACGACGTTGGCGCAAGCCTTTGCCACCACGCGCCCACGAGGGAGAGCGGGCGGCGATGGAGTTCGGTCCGGCGTGCCCGCAGGGCAAGGATAGTTTCAGCGGCACTGAGGTCGGCCCTCGTAACGAGGCCTGCCTTTACCTGAACATCTGGGCGCCTACTGGGTACGATGCCCCGTTACCGGTCATGGTCTGGCTGCACGGCGGCGCACATCGCATGGGCGCAGGATCGCTCCCTCTCTACAACGGCGCGTCGCTGGCACAGCGTGGTGTCGTTGTGGTGACGCTCAATTACCGGCTTGGCTATCTGGGATATTTCGCCCATCCCGCATTGAGTGAGGAAGGTGAGAGCGGCAACTTTGGTCTGCTCGATCAGGTTCGGGCGTTGGAATGGATACAGCGTAATATAGCCGCGTTTGGCGGTGACCCGGATCGCGTCACTGTTTTCGGTGAGAGTGCCGGCGCGGTGGATATCCAATACCTGATGACGAATCCGGTCGCGGAGGGCCTTTTTCAGGCGGCAATCATACAATCTGGGGGAGGATGGGCGAAGCCCGCAGCCGCATACGAGTTGCAGGGACAGGTATTGGAGAATCTCGCCTCCCAGGGTATATCTGAAAATGCGGATGCCAAAACCCTGCGCGAACTGTCACCGGAAACCTTGGTTGAGGCTCTGTCGGGTCGCACCAGACTGGGCTTCGGCCCCTTTATCGATGGAGAGCTGGTGACTAGGGCGCCATGGGAGGTCTTTGCCGAAGGCAGACAACATGAAGTGCCGGTGCTTATAGGCAGCAACAGTTGGGAAGGCAACCTGGGCCGACTTCAGCCTCCCGGCTTTTTTACTCGGCTTATGCTTCGGCTGCCGCCCATGCGCGGGCTCTACGCCGAACGTGGTGACAGCGCCCAGCTGCGCTATGAAATGGCTTTTGGTGATATCGGTTTTGGCGCTCCGGCGCGCTGGGTCGCTACCCAGCACCAGCGGCACGCGCCCACTTACCTGTACTACTTCGACTACGTGCGGGAGGCCCGGCGGAGCGAGGTTCCTGGTGCAGGTCACGGCGCAGAAATCGTCTATGCCTTCGACAGTATTGACTACTCGCCATCCAATCGCGGGGCGTGGTCATCCCACGATAAGGAAGTGTCTGCCGCGATGGCCGACTGTTGGGCGGCGTTTGCCAAAAAGGGGAAGCCGACTTGCGCGTTTCTCGACTGGAAGCCTTTCGATGCGGGACAGCCGATGGTGATGGTGATTGATAATGACCCCAGGCTGACTGAAGTACATCCGCTGGCTAACACCTTCGACAAGCTGGAAAAGTGGTTCGGGCCGGGGGCGCTGTTTGGTCCTTAAGTGGGAGTCCCGAATACATCCGCCGGAGAGCCCAGGTTTTCGGAGCCAGCGCGAGTGCCAATATCCCAGTTCTGGGAAAGGTTTTTCGGGCTCGAGACTGAGACCCCATCGTATTCGATGATTGAACATCACAGCAATTACCTACCCAGAGTTTTGCTTCTGACGATGGCAAAAATTCCTTAATGCCAGGCGCGTTAACTTGCGATAAGCCTCGCAGTGAAATGCCTTCCTATGCGCAAGTAGTTCTGCATCGCTCAACGGTAGCCAGGTGCCAACAACATGGTATCGACGCTAGCATCCAGCACGTCGACATTGCGCAGCGCCAAGTGGTATTCCTTGCCCTTCAGATGGTGGTCAGGACTGCAGTCGACGTTCCAGCGCCGCAGCGTATAGCCAGCCAGTGCTGCTCGCATCGGTATTTTTAGAACCCCATTTCTCATTGCGTAGTCTTTTTCAATTGTTTCTTTGTGTTCCAGCTGTGGGTGGGGAATCAACTCTAGAGTCACTGTGGTGCGCCACTGCTTATCGTTCTCCGATTTTTCATGCTCCTCGACGGGGCTTTCCGGTAATAGCCTTGGGCTCGCAATACGTGTCAACACGAAATCCGTGAACCGCGCCCGGCGGCGGTCGTAAGCGCGCATGTGCCAACGAATTCCATTGTCGACCAGTGCGAATGGGAGGGTCTCACGTCGCGTCTCACCGCTAGTGAGAGAGCGGTAGCCAATTTCTAATACCTGCTGGTTGGCGATAGCCCGACTGACAAGCGCGACTGTAGACAAGTGCGGTTTGTTTAGCTGCGCTGGAGTTTGGACCTCGATAGTAATGTTACCCTCGTCCTTCAACCCGTCACCGAACCCTTCGGCGAGTGTGGAGAGCACGCGACTCGTTGAATACGAAAAGAGGGGCTTGAAGCGCTCTGTTGGCATGTAGAACTTTTTGCGAGGATCGTAGAGGAGGTTGCGTGGGGCCAGTTCGTGGTATAGGGAAAAATCGCGTGTCGCAGCCGCTGCCTTGATACCAAAGCGCGCCGACAAGTCCCGACGCCGCACCCCACCAAGAAAATAGGCCCGAAACTCGATATGGGCCAGTCGCTCTTTTTGAAATGTGGGTAACTGGGAGACTTCTGTCATGGTGGTATACGGTGCCCTTAGTCAAGAATGCGACGTAAGCATATCAAAATGAGAGCCGCTGTCTATGGCATTGACATCATCATTATGATTAGTATAATTGTTTTTAATCTGTTTTTATATACAGTATTATCGCCCCGCCGATCAGTGCTTAAGACTGGTCCCTGCCTTCTGCGGTAGTCAGCACGAGGAGCGACAAATGGAACATCGCGGGTTGAGTAGCCCTTAGGGCTAGCAGGCTTGGACGCTGCGGCACCCCAAACCACATTACTAACATATGGAGTACGACATGGCAGCTAATGCCCACGCGCTATTTTACAAACCCGGGGGCGATGACGATTTCCTCCACCGACTGAACCTGTCCGACAAGGAGTTGAGTCGGCTCCGCTCCGCCCGCGATGCAGTACGAAAGCAGCTCATCAAAGCCTTTCAAGAATGGGAGAACTTCTTGACACGGGATGCGCTATTCGCTGCTACATCGCAACAATCCCAGCAGCCCCCCGCATTGAGCCCGCGGTTTCGTCAGCAGGGAAGCCAAAGTTACCATACAGCCAACCGCCCCGCGTGGACACCACCACAAGAAGTGGATCTGGACGATGGTTTGTTTCTGCCAACGGAAATGTTGGGAGAAGCCGGTCAGTCCGAACCAGCCGTATTGACAGGGGGGCTGTTTACGATTGTATACAACGCCTTATCCGGTTTATGCCGTGCGCATGAGTGGTCTGTAGAGAAAAAAAACACCTGTATCCGGATCAGGCTTAATCATGGTAGCGCTGCGCATATAGACTTGCCGATATATGCCATACCGGAGAAGCAATATCGCACATTGAAAGAAGCCATCGCTGCCGTAAAGCTGAATGGCAAGGATCAGGTTGTCGATGATGTAGTTCTTGCGGAAGAGGCGTATCGGCAGCTTGCCTCCGGTGAAATCATGCTTGCACATTTGATAGACGGCTGGATACGTTCTGATCCGCGCAAGCTGGAGGATTGGTTCAACGACGCCGTGAATCGTCACGGGCAACAACTTCGCCGCGTCTGTCGATACTTGAAAGCCTGGCGGGATCATCACTGGCAAAAAGGTGGGCCCAGCTCTATCGCGCTGATGGCCTGTGTCGTGGCCGTTTATAACAGTGACCCCAAAGGCTTCGACGACAAGCGTGACGATTTGGCGTTGCTTAAAGTAGCATCGCAATTGTCAGTACTTTTTAACCAGCAGATCGCTAACCCGGCTGTGCCCGGATTCTACCTGGACCACGAGTGGAATAAAAACGGCCTTCGCAGCGAGTATGTCGACGCTGCCCACATATTTCATATAGCACTAAATACGGCGCTGGTGGAGAGTAGGTCGCCGGAGCAGGTGATTGCCGGGTTAAAACCCGTTTTTGGGGAGCGTATCCCCAACAATTTAGACTTGGTAGTGTTTCCCGCAGCGACCCCGGATGAATGGCTGGAAGCGACGGCGGCATTGGCACCGACTGTGAAGCCCCAAGACAAACGTAGCTATGCTTGAAGACGTGCCGGTTTTTTATACGCCGGCCGAATTCGATACTTTTCTTTCGGACCTTGGCACTCGGATACGTGGAGAACAGATCCACGGCAAAGTGCTTTCGCAATATGCCAAAAGAGGGGCTATTCGGGGTTTTGCCTGCTCGGTGTCGTGCCCTGATGGTCAGCAGAGGTATTTGGATATACTCTTTACCCCCAGTTTTCCAAAAGTGCTGCCACTGGTGGCGATCCGAGACACCGCTCTGCATTTGCAGATTCCCCATGTCGAGTCCGATGGTGTACTGTGCTTGCCAACTGCCGGCAAGAGCTACAACGGCTCAGACATTCTTCGCCAAACAATTGGCATATTTCGCGAGGCGGTTGAGCTCATCCAGGAGGCGAAATCCGAGAGTTGGAAAGCCGCACACTTAAAAGCCGAATTCACGGCCTATTGGTCCGGCCGCATTAGAGACAATGGCTCAACCATCCGAGCACGCGTCACGCCAAAATGCCAAAGCGGACTTGTGTTCAGTGTCAAAACACAACGAGGCATATATATCGCCGACTCACTAGCGTCCCTTAAAGAATTCACTAAACGACAAGGGGTCGCCCCATACAAGGACGACGCTGTCAAAGAGGCTCTTTTACTTTGTTTGCCAGATGCTCCAACACCGAAGGAAATGCCTCGCACCGCCAAGTGCGTCTACGCGCTTATCGAACAGTTTGCGGCTGAGCACCTCCCGGCTCTAGAAGCCCGATTCCGTGAGTCACCGGAAGCGATTCTGGTAGTCATTCAGGTACCCCAGGGCCAAGAACACGCTTATGGCGGGCTATTAATTCCCGGGCGAGAACGACAAAAAGGTTACGCCAAGCGCTCCCGGCAACGCGTCAATGGTTTCCGGGCGGGACGAGAGCCGCCCGAGATGCTACGAAAACAATATTTTTCCCCTCAAAAACTCGTCCGGTATCTTCAAATCATACGTTTTGACGATGCTGTATTGCGTAGCCGGGAAGATAACGCCCAAATGCCCAAAGACCTACAGAAATGCAGTGTGGCCATAGTGGGGTGCGGCTCGGTAGGGTCGTCTGTGGCAGATATATTGGCACAATCTGGAGTAGGCCGGTTAGTGCTGGTTGATCATGAATTTTTGGGTCCGGAAAATTTGTCGAGAAACACATTGGGTGCTACGTCAGTTGGTTATTCGAAAGCTAAAGAGTTAAAGACGAAGCTGCTGCGCGACCGGCCCCAATTGCAGTCGGTGACAGCTATAGCAGAGCGAATTGATCGTCTAACGACAGATCAGTGGAATCAACTGGTGGGTGTGGACTGCGTATTGTTCGCCATAGGTCAATCGGGTATGGAAATCTATGGAGCAGAAATGCTTCGTAGGCACGGATTTTCTGGCGTCATTGGCCATGCGTGGTTAGAACCATTCGCCTGCGCGGGACACCTTCTACTCTGTCCCGACCAACAGGTGACCCGTCAGGACCGAACTGACGAAATGGGAGATCCCTTAGATCCGGTGACATGCTGGGAGGGTGTAGATGTCGAACGCGACGCTGGTGGGTGCGGCGATACGTATCAACCCTACGGAGCAGCCGCCCTGACCCGCGCTACTTCAATGATTGCCAATGGTGTAATCGAGGCATTGATAACGCCTCCAGCCACCACGGCAGAGCACATTGTGACCTCATCGACATCCGAGCTTAAACGCAATGGCGGAACTTGGTCCAAGCACTGGCTTTCCGTGAGCAGGGAACAGTCGGGCGGCGTTCAGATTACCCGAGATTGCCCCTTTCCCCTTGCTGCTGTCAGCGGCGAATAGGCCGTGCGGTATTACTCGCGACAAACAGATTTTACGGTTACGCTTTCCCAATCGATCGTCCCTTGGTTTACTCAGCAACGCCAACGCTGTTTGGCACACCCGGAGGCGGGAGGGCAGTTATTTGGCTACGTATCGCCAAAACGATGGCATATCGAGACTTGTACAGGGCCTAGACCCTCTGATCAGCGCTCCCCCTGGCGGTACACGCCGGATACGTTGGCTGAAAACGCTGAAATCATAACCATGTACGAGCAGGGGCTGCATTTTCTTGGGGACTGGCATACGCATTTTCAAAAGACACCACTTCCAAGCCAACAGGATATTGTTACAACGCAGCGGTGTTACCGCGGGTCGAATACAGAACTGCCTGGCTTTTTACTCATTGTGGTGGGAAAAACATTTCCACAGATTCCCTGCAGCCTTTCCCTGGTTGATGGTGGTAAGGTGATTCAATTCTCCGCCCATGAATACACCCCTTAAAGTGACGCAGGTGCGATATGCTATCCCTGATTAGACCCCGATTCGCGCTGACGCTTGTGATCGGCCTTTTTGCAGTTACTGCGATGGCTATTATATCGCTGCGCATTTATTGCTTTGATACGCCAGTGTGGAGCGCAGCTGGTGCTGGGAGTTCGTTGGCCCTGTCAATTACGCTTCTTCTTATTTCTTGGCCTAAAAGTTATGCATGGTTAGCAAAACAACACAATCGTTTCACATTTTTGGAGCCAATTCTCGATCTCAATGGAATTTGGCGTGTCGAAATCAAATCCAATTGGCCGAGAATTCAAGCGTTTTCAGATCCATCGGCGGCAGATAAAGGTGCAATACCGATGAAAGATATGTCGGGCGAATTGACGCTTCAATGTAATCTCTTCAGGACGCTCGGAAATTTCCGCGTTGCCGACGCGCAAAGCTCTCGGAGCAGCCGAACGCCTCGATCAGATATCGTCGCAAGCTCACTGCGAATGGAAAATGGTCACTATATTTTTTCCTATATTGCCAAGGCAAACGTGAGCGATCCCGATCCCAATACAGATGAGCAGTCTTACCTATTTGCCGCTGAAATTTGCTTCAAAATTGGTAATTTCAATGAAGGCGGCGGGAAATACTGGACGAATCGCAAGTATTCAACGGGACATAATGCTGCAGGTGAAATAACACTGGAGAGAATCGCGGGAATTTGTTGAATAATGCCATGGTTGAAACGCAATAAACATCGACTACAAATTCCTCATTGCCTCCTCAAGAAGTTCCTCCGGAGGCTCTTCATAGATCAGCGTCGTCGACGGGTTTACATGCCCGGCAATCTTTTGAGCGACCTTAACCGATTTCTTTTGCTTATGGATGACATTGGTAATGAGGGACCGGCGACCGCTATGAGAGCTGGCTTTTTCGATGCCCGTCCAATCACGCAGCATGAGTGCCATATGCTCCTGCAGCGTATTCGGGGAATAGGGCCCGCCTTTTTGCGTAATAAAAAGAGGGGATGAGGGACGTAGGGATCCGGCTTTTTCGAGCCGTACGCGTAAGTAGGGTGTTTCGACATATAGAGCATAAAACTTTCATAGAATTACAACTTATTGATAATTATAAGGAATATAACAGATAAGCTCAGGCAGCGGCCTCTGTTATGCAACGTTTCTATTCCACTGTACGGCCAGCAGCGATCTATCCAGCAAAGCCTGTCAATACAATCACGGTTACTGTCGGCAATACCGTATTAATTCCAAGTAAGGCAGATTCCAACTTGGCTCACCAGGGGAATTTCCGCGATGAGGGGTAGGCTAGGGCGGTAAAAACGTTGCTATTAGCCACTTCTATCCTATCTAATATGAAGCTATAACGATTCCTGAAGTTGTTTAAACCGGCCCTGGATCACCGCCTTTTCCTGAAGAATCACCTTGTTCTCGTCCGTCAGAAAAATCACTTTGTCTTGGGCAGTTTTCACTTCGGCTTTGGCGGTCTCCATAGCTTGGGACAACACGGCCACTTGCTTATCGACATCTGCTTTCTGAGTGGTGAGCACTGCCATGTTTTCCGTCAATTGGTCATTTTTCTTATGGTATTCCCGGCACCTCGTCACGGCTTCTTCATGCTCGTGTTTCAGCTTCTGGATATCTTCTATCTTGCCGTTCAAGTCGCTGTGTAGCACCGCATTGGCCTGTTTTAATTCATCAGCATTCCGTTGTAACTGCGCATTAGCGTCAAATAGCTCTGTCGTTCTCGACTCAGCCTGAGCGAGCCGGTGTTGCAGATCCTGAATCTGATCCTTCAGCCCTTGGTTAACTATACGGAACTGTTCGCGCTCCTGCTGGCGGTCTTCTGCAGTACGCTGCTGGTAATGTTCGAAATGGTCGCGGATATCACGATTTTCCTGCTTGAGTTCACTTACGCTTTCCTTCAAGTCATTTGTTCGCTCAACAGCTTCGTCCCGTTGGGACTCTGCCTTTTCCAGGCTGACACGCGCGTCTTGCAGGGACTGGCTTTGCTCGCTTTTTTCTTTGCTCAGCTGTTCTGTCTGGTTCTCCAGGTCCTGTTGTCGGGCGGTAAGTTGCGAGGCGGTGTTGTTGGCATGGGTCAATTCTTTGTGGAGTTCTTCATTTAACGTCTCAAATTCCTGACGGGCTTGTTCAATACGATGATCCGCCATCCGCTGTACCCGCTCATGCAGGGACTTTACCACTTCGACGAGGTCGTTCGGCAGTCCACTGACAGCAGCGGCTGCTCCCTCATTGTCCGACCGCCAACGCTTGAGCAATGGCGCGATGGTGCTTTTGCTGCCGGTGCCCAGGTGTTCGCGCACCCGATCGACCGTGGGTTCCTGGCCATGCGTTTTAATGGCTTCTGCGGCTTTAGCGATATCGTGATAAGTGACTCCGGCACGGGCCATGGTGATTCCTCTCGGATTATTTAATACCGTATTACATAACACGTAATATAACATTATATTAGTGTTTTCAACGCTTCCTAAATTTAAATATTTAACCTACGATAATCAATGTTATCGTAGGTTAAAGAGTTGATCGTCAGCTTCCGACTTGTAACACCGGTACATAGCCGCCTTTTTTGAGCGACATCGAAGGAAATTCTAATCATGAACGAGAAACCGCCAAAACAGGCTAGCAACTTCTCATTACGTAATGAGAATTCGACACTGGTTAAGCGCCAGGAGTCCGAATCACTGCGGCAATACCTCCAGGCAGCGACGTCTGAAAACACCCGCAAGGCCTATCGGTCGGCTATTCGGCAGTTTGAGAAATGGGGTGGCCGCCTCCCCTCGGATCGGGATACCGTCGTGCGCTATCTGCTGGCCAGAGCCGAATCGCTCAACTCGCGGACCCTGGATCTGCATCTGACCGCCATTAGCCAATGGCACTATTACCAGGGGGTAACTGATCCAGTGCGCGATCCCTTGGTTCGCAAAACCATGGAAGGCATTCGACGTACCCACGGTCAACCCAAACGTAAGGCTAAGGCCCTGCGCCTGGAACACATCGCGCAGATGGTGAATCACCTGCGACACTTGCCGGACAGCAAGAAGAAAAACCGGGATATTGCCTTGATACTAACGAGCTTTTTTGGCGCTTTTCGTCGTAGCGAACTCGTCGCAATTCAAATCAGCGACCTAACGTGGGAGCCAGAAGGTCTTATCATTCGGTTACCCAGATCCAAAACCGATCAGAAAGCAACAGGGCTGGCACGTGCGCTACCTTTTGGTTCTTCCAACTGCTGTCCCGCCACTGCCATTAAGGATTGGCTGGAAGTGGCTGGTTTTGACAATGGCCCCCTCTTCAGACCGATCAACCGGTGGGAACAGGTGCAATCAAAACCGCTTAACCCAGGGGCGATAAACGACTTACTCAAAAATTTGGGCAAAGCTTGTCAATTCGACTTTATTCCGGAATTGAGCAGCCACAGCTTTCGACGTGGTCTGTCCACCTCAGCTGCACGGGAACGGGTGGACTTTGAATTGATCAAAAAACAAGGGGGCTGGAAAAGCGATGCTACCGTCTGGGAATATATTGAAGAGGGCCAGCAACTATCCGATAACGCGTCCGTGATCCTGATGGCGAAAATGGCCGAAATGCTCTCGACGGAGAATTAAGGCAACGCTTTCTACCTGGTCCTGATACTCGACCCTTATTTAGGAAATGAATTGGCAGAATCAGATTTTGCACAATGCTCAAAGAGCGGCCGGTCTGATCGTCGATGTGACCTCCGTCTGGACCGTGGGGCTTTCCGGCTGATATACCTGCAATCGCTTTTGCCCTAGGATTTGGGGCTGCCGCCGGTTAAACACCGGCAGTTTGTCAACGAAGCCAAGGCCCTGGATTACGCGGAGCTTATGAAGCTCAAGCTGATCGCAAACAGGCCAATGATCGGACTTGTATGCATGAGGAAAGCTACGATGTCATCGCTTAGTCCAAATTGTACTATTAGTGGCTTCAGGCCGTTTCTGGCCCATAGTAAAAACACGACTTCGCCCAGGTCGAAGTAGGGGGCTGGCTTCAGGCCTGGCACCTGACAGATTTCATGTATGCTTGTACTGAGCCATAAACCGCCGGTCAATCCGATCCTTGAGCCAGTCTGATAGACGCCCCAACCACCAAACTTTCCACCAGAGTAACAAGCCGCGGCCATCACCCAAATTGAGGATCGCGAGCCAAACGCGCTGGGGTTTGTAGTGCTTCAGCGACTTACCCCGCAGGCTGGCGAGCAAGTTGTGGTGGATAATTCCGGCGGCTTTGACACCAAATACGCCCAACTTAGGTAGGTCGCGGGGCGCAAAATCGGCGCAATCTCCGGCGGCGAAAACGCGTGGGTCGTCCAAGGATTGCATGTAGCTGTTTACATGCAAACCGGCGGGGCCTGCCGCCAATCCAAGCGAGCGTGTTAGCGATTTGGCCTGCAATCCGACAGCGGCTAGCACGTGTTTGCAGGGGATCTCCTCGCCTGATTCCAGTTCGACACCACGCTCGGTGATTCGGCGCGCTCGCGTTTGCAGGTGCAGTTTAATCCCGAAGCTGGCGATAGCACGTGTCAATGCCCGTGAGGCACCGACAGGCGCATCCGGTAGCAATCGCTCGCTGCTGCTAATGAGAGTGACCTGCGGCTCGGCGCCGTTGCGGCGTGCCAGCCCGGCCAGGTTGGCCGTCAGCTCGCTGCCCGTCGCGCCGCCGCCGATGACCACAACGGGTGGCATCTCGCCGCTGTCTCGGATGGCCTGTTCAAGTGAGGCACGAAGTTCGTACAGCGGAGGAATCGGTTTGACCGGCCATACACGTGGTCCGTCGCTCGGCGGCTCCAGACCACTGATATCGACTTCGCTTCCGACGTTAAGGGACAGCCAGTCGTAGTGGATTGTTTTACCTGAAGCAAGCGAGAGTGTGCGCGTACTTGTATTTATTGCGTCAACGCGATCCTGAATAAACTCACCACCGCGGCGGCGGATCAATTTGCCTGGCTCGATCTGATCGTCCTCGGGGGCGTAGCGGCCACCGAGCAACCCTGTGGCCATGCCTGAGTACCAGAATGCTCCAGGATCGATGAGTACCAACCGCGCCCCGACGCTCGCGTAGTCGGCGGCCTGATTGGCGATGTGAAGATGGGCGTGTCCCGCGCCAACCAGCACCACGGTAGGGCGGCAGGATTCAGTCATTGTTTGTTAGGTCGCCTTTTTCAACCGGCAGCCCCTGTTTAGCGAGGTCATCGAAGCCTGCCTCCGAGGCAATCGCTCCGGCATACCCCATTTGCTTGAGAGTGGCTGCCGCCAGGGCTGCGCGACTGCCAGCGGCACAGTACGTCACGATCCGTACATCCTTGTCTTTGATGGCATCATCAATATTGAATTCCAGTGTGCCGCGCGGAATGTGGATGGCCTCCGCAATGTGGCCTTGTTCCCATTCACCCGGTTCGCGTACGTCTACAAGGACGGCTCCCTGAGATCGGGCTGAGGCGACATCCGCTGGGTCTAGTGTACCGACGTCACCCTTGGCTGCGGTGACCAGTTCTTTGGCGGAATATGTGGTGCGCATGGGTCTTCCTCCTCGAAGTCATGATTGGGCGCTGAGAGCAATGTCGCAGCGGTTTTACGTAACGCGTCGGTGGTCAGACAAGTCGCGCTGATTCAGCGAGCCGTACAAAAACAGATGTATGTCCGCAAGTGCAATAGATCAGCCATGGCAGAATACACCCCTTGCCAAAATCCGGTCTGCTGACGGTTACTCACCGGCCGGCGCTGTCGGTAGACCTGCTTGTGCCAGTTCTGCATAGCCGCCGGGTTTCACTACCCGCACATCGGAAAAACCAGCGGCGACAAACTGATGGCTGGCACGCGTAGCGCGGCCGCCTGACTGGCAATGCAGCAACACTGGCTTAGTTCGGTCCAGGTTGGATGCCGGTAGCGCCTCGTCGAGTCCGGAAAGCGGCAGGTGGCGTGCTGCCTGCAGATGCCCCGCATTCCACTCGCTATCAGTGCGGACATCCACAATGGTCATACCTTCCTTCGCAGCGGCCACAGCCGATTCAACGGTTACAAATTTCACAGGCTGCTCTGTTGGGGATTCGGTAGAGCAGGCTTGCACCAGGGCCAATACCAATGCCATAGAGAGCGTGGGTATTAGCCGGGAACGCGGTTTTAGTATTGCAATCATTGTGTGTCCTCCAGGTTTTCTATCGTGGGGTCTGGCGGGTTTTCTCGCGGCATCAATCGGCCCCAGACTGCGTTATAAGGGTGAACCCGATCCACCGACCCTTCTGCATTGACCAGCGTTCCATGTTCGCCATGCCAACGGAAAATGCCACCGCGCAGATTCGCAATGCCTGCGCCGCCAGCATCACGCACGGCATCTTGCAGGCGAGCAGCCAACTTGGAGCTGCGCTGCCCAACAGAGCAGTAGAACAGCACATGCTTTCCCTCCAATGCACCGCCAAATTGCTGCGTGAAGATTTCTCTATCGGTGTCCGGTGAAATACGAATTGCGCCCGGCAGATGGCTGACTGCATACTCTTCGGGCTCTCGTACATCCAGAACAAGCCAGTTACCGGCGTCATCAGACAAAATAGCTTGCGCTTTCTCCACCGTGATCTCGGGTACGTCAAAGCGTTTATCGACCAGCCATTCAATGCGCCCTAGTCCGTCAGCCATGGCAACCGACGGGAGGAACAGGGCAGAGACGAGCATCAGTACAAAGCGGCCGAGTTGACCTTTTTCTGTCCGTGCCACCATCATCTTTCTCCGCATGTTAAATAACGTAAGTTTCAGCATCGGTGTATGAGGAGCCGCCAAGTTGGGTCACAGCCTGATGATGGGAAAGGAATATCTTCCCGGTCAGTTGTTGGGGAAAATCGGTTTTGCTCAGTGTATCCATAACCGGGCCTTTTACTTCGGATAAATTCAAGGAAATACCCCGGTTATAGAGCGTTTCATTCAGCATTTCGAGCACCTCAAGTGCGGTAAGGTCGATTTCATTAATTGCGGTGCAAAGTACTATTACGTGCTGAACCGAGGATCGTTCGTCGAGCAGCGCCAGTAACCTGTCTTCGAAATAGCTGATATTGGCAAAATAGAGGCTCTCGTCGACCCTGACCGAGAGAATTTCTGGATGGGTTACAACGCCATGTCGCTCGATATTACGAAAATGTTCTGTCCCAGCCACCTTGCCGACAACAGCGATATGAGGTCGTGACGATTTATAAATATGCAGTACCAGCGATGTAATAACACCGCAGAAAACACCCGCCTCAACCCCGAAAACCAAGGTTCCCAACAGTGTGATTGTGACGGCAATAAAGTCAAAACGATTGTAGTGCCAGGTTTTCTTCAGTACTGAAAAGTCCAGCAGCGATAGAACGGCGACGATGATGGTCGCGGCCAAGGTAGCTTGTGGTAGATAGGCGAGATAAGGGGTGAGAAAAAGGGCGGTCGCGGCAATTCCGATTGCGGCAAACAGTCCAGCGGCTGGCGTCGCCGCGCCTGCATCAAAATTGACGACCGAGCGTGCAAAACCGCCTGTAACCGGATACCCCCCGGAAAAGGCGGAACTGATATTGGCACTGCCAAGGCCAATCAATTCTTGGTCCGGACGGATTTTCTCGCCGCGTTTGGCGGCCAAGGTTTGTGCGACGGCAATCGATTCCACAAAACCGATCAATGAAATCATAGCTGCTGCCGGCAATAGCTTACTTGCCAGGGAAAGTTCCAACTCAGGCAGTTTCCAGTCGGGCAAACCTGCTGGAATATCTCCGATAAGTCGCACACCCATAGAGCCAGCATCGATCAGATAAGCAATGACGCTAGTCGCAATCACACCGATAACCGGGCCGGTACGCGCCAATAGACCGGCAGTTTTTTCTTTCAGACCCATCGTCATGAGTAGAGGTTTAAGACCACTTTTGGTCCAGAGCAGAAATGCCAGTACCCCAACTCCAAAATACAAAGTGGTTAGGTGGAGGCTTGGTGCTTGAAGTACGTATTCGCGTAAAAGGACGTATAAATTATCGCCACTGACTGTAACGCCTAGCAGGTGTTTTAACTGACTGACCATAATGATTAGGCCAGAAGCGGTGATAAAACCGGCGATAACCGGATGCGATAGGAAGCTTGCCAAAAAACCCATGCGCAAAAGGCCTAACAGCAACATGAGTCCGCCCGATAGCAGTGCAAGCAGGATGGCAGCCTGCAGATATGCCGCGCTGCCTGGAGCCGCAAATTCACTTATGGCGGAAGCCGTCATGAGTGAGACCACCGCTACCGGGCCAACAGCAAGCGTATTACTCGTGCCGAAAATGGCATAGGCCACGAGCGGTGTAATGCTTGCATAGAGGCCAACTTCCGCGGGCAGTCCGGCAAGCAGAGCGTAGGCAAGCGATTGCGGGATCAACATGATGGTGACTATTGTCGCCGCCAGCAGATCGCTCCCGAGCTGATCACGCTGGTAGCTTGCCCCCCACACGGCTATTGGAACGTAGCGCGTCCAGTCGCTCATTAATCTTCCGTCTCATAGTTAGTAGGCGACACAAGCCATTCACGGCCTTTCAGCATGCCTTGCCAATAAATGGGAGGCAGTAGGTGCTCTTTTAGTATCCATGCAAGTCGCGACGGCTTTTTACCATTAATCAACCACGGCATACTGGGCAGCAGCTTTCCGCCATAGCCAAATTCTGCGAGCACTATCTTGCCGCGCTCCACTGTGAGTGGGCAGGAGCCATAACCATCGTAGTGTGCTGTTCTGTAGCTCATCAGACCTGTGTCGGCGAGAATATTATTGGCAACGACTGGTGCTTGTTTGCGCGCCGCGGCCGCGGTCTTCGCGTTGGGGGAGTTGCTAACATCACCCAGCGCCCAGATGTTGGCATAATGTTTGTGCCTTAAAGTATGCGGGTCTACATCAACCCAGCCAGCGTCATCTGTAAGCGAGCTGGCGCGTATAAAGTCTGGTGCCGTCTGCGGTGGGCAAACGTGAATCATGTCGAACTTTCGTGTCAGAGTCTGAGTGTCACCATTTTCACTAGTGTGTTCAAACCAGGCGGTTCGGGTATCCCCGTCAATGGCGGTTAGACGGTACCCAAAATTGAGCGCAGCGTCATATTGCTCGATGTACGCCATCAGTGCTGGCACGTAGTCAGCGACTCCAAAGAGCACTGCGCCGGCGTTGTAGAACTCAACATCAATGTTGGCGAGTCGTCCCTGTTTTTTCCAATAGTCGGCTGAGAGATACATTGCCTTCTGCGGAGCGCCTGCGCATTTGATGGGCATGGGCGGTTGAGTGAAGAGTGCTCGCCCGCCTTTCAGCTCCTGCACCAGCTTCCAAGTGTAGGGTGCCAGATCAAAGCGGTAGTTGGATGTTACACCATTGCGTCCGAGCGTTTCTGCGAGCCCAGGGATGGCCTCCCAGTCTAGCTTGAGTCCGCAGGCGATAACCAAACGCTGGTATCTTAAGGGGCGACAGCCTTCAAGTATCACCATATTGTGGTCGGGATCGAAGGCGGTGACGGCAGACTTGATCCAATCGACTTCCTCCGGGATCAATGATGCCATTGTTTTTGCCGTTTTGGCCTGCGTAAAAACCCCGGCTCCAACCAGCGTCCAACCCGGCTGATAATAGTGCACGTCGGCCGGATCCACCAATACGATACTCAGTTCTGTGTCGCGTGCACGCAGGCTGGCGGCTGTAGCAATGCCGGCGGCCCCGGCTCCCACAATGACGATATCGTATTGAGTCGGCGGGCAAGAAGGATCTTTTTCCGCAATACGCGCCGCTACGCCGCTCATATCATAGCCAGCTTGCTTGGCTTTGGCGGCAATTTTTATTAGCGGCACGCCTTGGTCTCCCTGATGCAAAGCCCAGAGCGTTGTGGATCGCGTGCCACTTCGGCAATAGGCGTGCACAGGTTTGGGCATCTCCGTCAATAACTTGCCAAAGGCATGTGAATCTTCGTCGCTGACCGGCCCCTGAGTCACGGGCAGATAAGCGGTTGCGATACCAAACTTCTCGGCTTCTTGAATAATTTCAGCAAAGTTAGCCTGGCCGCTCCCTTCATCATCGGGCCGATTACAAATAAGCGCTTTGACCCCGTGCTGCGCGAGCAGACCAACGTGATGTATTTCAAGTTGTCCAGAAACGGACAAGCTGTCATCAAGATTTTTAATATCCATAGGGCCTCCTAAAAAAGATTCAGTGGTATTTTCAAATAGCTCGTACCGTTGTCCTCAGTGGGTGGGAGGTGGCCGGCACGCATATTGATCTGAAGAGCTGGCAAGATCAGCCGTGGCATGCCAAGTGTTGCATCCCGCTCTTCCCGCATTTGTACAAAGCTGTCTTCGTCGATGTTTGCACCTACGTGTATGTTCGATCGACGCTGGTTTCCCATGGTGGTCTGGTATTCCACTTCGCGGCCATTTGGCATGTAGTCGTGACACATAAACACGCGCACTTCGTCGGGTAGGGTCAGTACCCGCTGAATACTTTGGTACAAGGTACGAGCATCTCCTCCAGGAAAGTCCGCACGAGCCGTGCCGCCATCGGGCATAAACAGCGTAT
Organism: Litorivivens sp.; assembly: GCA_041585035.1. Lineage (GTDB taxonomy): Bacteria > Pseudomonadota > Gammaproteobacteria > Pseudomonadales > Spongiibacteraceae > Litorivivens. The sequence continues at coordinate 4,329 of JBFHCW010000002.1, read as the reverse complement.
CGCCGACGAAGGCCGAATCGCCCATGATATGTACCATGCAGGCGGGGGTATGGCCGGGCGTGTGGATTGCGTGGCAAGTCATATTACCCACGAGGTAGTCGTCACCATCATCGAATAGCAGATCGAACTGGGAACCGTCACGCGCAAATTCTGTGCCGGCGTTGAATATCTTGCCAAAGGTGTTCTGCACAACGGTGATATGACTGCCAATACCGATTTTGCCTCCCAGTTTTTCCTGAATATAGGGCGCGGCAGAGAGGTGATCAGCATGAACGTGTGTCTCAATGATCCATTCCAAATCAAGATTGCGCTCGACAATGTAGGCGATGATCCTATCCGCTCCTTTCAACGTTAACCGGCCTGCGGCAGAGTCAATTTCCATAACTGAATCCACCACAGCGCAGGCACTGGAGGACGGGTCCTTTACGACATAGGAAAAGGTGTTTGTCTGTTCATCAAAAAAGGGGATGACCTCGGGACGATGCTCAAAGTCGACGGTGAAATTGATGGCTTTCATAGCATTGACCTCTCTTCATTCATAAGACAAATCCGTCGCTCGCCCGTGAAAAACACGATAGACATAGACGGTGTAAAACAGGATGGCTGGCAGGGTGACAACTACGCCAACCAAGGTGAATAGCAGCGAATCGGTTGAAGATGCCGCTTCCCACAAGGTAAGGCGGTTGGGGACGATATACGGGAATAGGCTGTAGGCGAGGCCGACGGCGGCCATAATACAGATTACCGTAGTAGCGCCCATCACCAACCAAGGGTGGCGTTCAGTGCCACTGTGATCGCGCAATATGTAAACCAGTACTGCAAAACTCAACGCGCAAAATAGAGGAATTGGCGATAGCCACAGCAGATTGGGCCAGCTAAACCACTTTTCGGCAATCGCATCGCTTACCAGCGGCGTGGCGATGGAAACCAGGAACAAGCCCAGGCCCATTGGCCAGAGTGCACGCGCAGCCCACCGCTGAGCCTTGCGAAAGAGATCGCCTTCAGCTTTCATTAGTAACCAGCCACAGCCGAGCAACACATAGAGGGCTGGCAGGGTAAGAGCGATCAATACGGCAAAGGCATTGCCCATCGCGCCGCCATCAAGTCCTGTGACGAAAATTCCCAGCATCCAGCCCTGGGCCGTCGCGGCGATCAGTGAGCCGCCAAAAAACGCCCTGTTCCAGAGAGTACGGTGATTGTCGCCGCCCTTAACGCGTAAGTCGAAGGCAACACCACGCAGAATCAACCCCATCAACATGATGGTGACGGGAAGGTACAGTGATGTGAGCACGAGAGCATGAGCCTGAGGGAAAGCAATCAAGAGCACGCCAACACCCAGCACGATCCAGGTTTCGTTGGCATCCCAAAACGGGCCAATCGAGGCGATCATCAGATCTTTTTCCCGCTCGTCAGCTAGTGGCAAAAGCATGCCGACGCCGAGGTCATACCCGTCCAGGATGACGTAAATCAGCAGAGCCAGCCCCATGATTCCGAAGTAGATAACCGGTAACCAGTATTCCATCGCTCAGACCTCTCTGGCTGGCTGCAGCATGACGAGCGATGCAGCAGGCTTGGTGGACAGGTTGCGAATGGCCGCGATGTAGGCGACCAGCAGGCACGTGTAAATGAGTACGTAGCCAAACAGCGTTCCGGTTAGTGTTGCTGAAGAGTGGTCGGCAACAACATCTTCGACTTTCAACACGCCGGTAATGATCCAAGGCTGGCGACCAATCTCTGTGACATACCAACCGGCAAGGGTGGCTATCCAACCGGAAAACGTCATCCAGGATAGTGGGTGCAGCACTATTGGCCCCGCGTGCCCACTGCGTAAGTGCCAAAGGGCCCACCAGGAAACAAGGACCATCAGTGTTCCGACCCCCAGCATTACCCGAAACGCAAAGAAGACCGGCTTTACTGGCGGGTGATTACCTTCGAAGGCATTCAAGCCGAGAATTTCTCCGTCGGTGCTGTGCTTTAGGATCAGGCTGGCAGCGTAGGGAATCTCTATGGCGTAGCGGTTGCTTCGCGTTGCTTCATCCGGGATTCCGATCAGGGTGAAAGGCGCCCCCTTTTCGGTCTCCCAGATCGCTTCCATTGCTGCAATTTTTGCCGGCTGATGCTTCAGGGTGTTGAGGCCGTGCAGATCGCCAACCAATACCTGGGCTGGCGCCATGACGGCGGCAATCACGACGCCGGTTTTTAAGACTTTCCAGGTGGCCGGGCCATCGACATTACGAAGCGCTCGCCAGGCACTTACCCCGCTGATCAGAAAGGCACTGGTCAGCATCGACGCAGCTAACATATGAAAAAAGCGATAGGGAAACGATGGGTTAAAGATGACGGCTAGCCAGCTATCCACAAAGATCATACCGCTCTCGATGGTGTACCCAGCCGGGGTTTGCATCCAGGAATTCAAACTCAGAATCCAGAAGGCGGAGAGGGTTGTACCGAACGCGACCAGAAAAGTACTAATGAGATGCAGACGATTGGACACTCTATCCTTGCCGAATAACATGATGCCAAGGAAAGACGCCTCAAGAAAAAACGCAGAAAGCACTTCGTAGCCCAACAGTGGTCCCGCCACATTGCCTGCTTTTTCCATAAAGCCGGGCCAATTGGTGCCAAACTGGAAGCTCATGGTTAGTCCAGAAACAACCCCCATCGCAAAAGTGAGGGCAAACACCTTAACCCAGAAGAAGTAGGCGTACTCCCAGGCTCGATCGCCGGTAAGTGTAAAGCGCAGGCGAAAAAACAGCAGAATCCAGGCCAGGCCGATGGAGATAGCCGGGAACAGAATATGGAAACTGATGTTGGCCGCAAACTGGATTCGCGCCAAAACCAAGGGATCAAAGTCCATGTTTTCCTCGTCAACAGGGTTTGCAATAGCAGGTATAGCAGGGGCCGTGCCAAATAGTGTTTTTGAACGGAATAAATACCCAAGGTATTGTTTTTAATCCTATATTTACCTTTCATTCCATGCGGGCAACTCTCTATTCTGGCCAAGCGGACTCGATCTCTGTCATTATTGGCAGATGATTTGCCAATGGTGACACTGTTATGGAGTTGATCGCACGCGATACAGATATTGAAACGGCGGCAATGCTCGATGGCTATGAGCACCCGGCCATACTGGTCTCGGACGACTACAGGATTCTCGCAACGAATAACCAGTACCGGGAAACGTTCGGGCTGATCGAGCAACCCGATGCCCGCTGCTACCAGGTGTCTCACGGTTATCACGTGCCTTGCGACCAGGCAGGGGAAAGTTGCCCACTATCGGCCTGTCGCCAATCGCAGCAGAAAGAGCGCGTGTTGCATATTCACCAGACACCACGCGGTGCTGAACATGTAGATGTGGAAATGCTGCCGATCAATGGTCCCGATGGTGAGATCAAATACTTCGTAGAAATCCTGCGCCCGGTTACCATCGCCAGTGCCCAGCAGAGCGTCGAGCAGATGGTTGGTCGAAGCGCCGCATTTAATACCATGCTTGAACTGATCAATCTGGTCGCGCCGCGAGATACATCAGTACTGTTATTTGGAGAATCCGGGACGGGTAAGGAATTGGCGGCCAAGGCTATTCACACGGCCAGTCCGCGCGCTACACGACCAATGATTACCGTTGAGTGTGCAGGCCTCAATGAGACCCTGTTCGAGAGTGAGCTCTTCGGTCATGTCAAAGGCTCTTTCACCGGTGCTGTGCAAAACAAGCCCGGCCTGCTCGAAACCGCCGAAGGGGGTACGCTTTTTCTGGATGAAATTGGTGATGTACCCTTGGGTATGCAAGTCAAGTTGCTACGCCTGCTGGAAACCCGAAGCTTTCGCGCCGTGGGCAGTACCGTTCCCAAGCGGGCTGATTTTCGGCTGGTTTGTGCGACCAACCGCAACCTCGCAAAGATGGTCGCCGAAGGGAGTTTTCGCGAGGATTTGCTTTACCGGATTAACGCATTCCCCATTGACCTACCGCCTCTGCGGGAGCGTGGAGAAGATGTCACCCTGATCGCCAACTCCATTCTTGCCCGCCTGGACGAAAACCATCGTTATCGGCTGACAGATTCCGCCGTCAAGCTCCTGCAGCAATACCGCTTTCCGGGCAATATTCGGGAGCTACGCAACGTATTGGAACGCGCCACCATTTTTGCCCACGCGAATCTTATTGATGCCGGGATACTGCAGCGTTGTTTGCCCGGCCAAAGTATGCGCGCCGAGCAAGCCGGGAAAGAGTTCTGTGATTTGAAAACACAGGAGCGACGCTATCTACAGTCGCTGCTGGAACACTGTGAAGGCGACAAAGAGCGCGTAGCCAGTATTGCGGGAATCAGTGTCCGC
>JBFHCW010000001.1:0-32657 GCA_041585035.1 Litorivivens sp. | reverse complement strand
GCTCGATTCCCTGGCAACCAGTGTCTGGGTGTTGCGCTCGCCCGCAGGGCGGGTTTGCGCGGCGGCATTGGTCATAGAAGAGGGCGGTTTACCGGAGGAGATGTTTGATGCCGTGCTACAGGGCGAGCGGCGGCTTCAGGGGCATCTGCTCCCTCAGTCGCTGGTTTATCACTGCGGGCTCAGTGACGGGCTTGATCTGCGCTGTGCACGGATCAGCCGCATTGCGGTATTGGCGGAGCATCGACGGCGAGGTCTGGGGCAGCGGTTGCTGGAGGCGATTGAACAGTTCGCCTCCGATGAAGGCCTGGATTATGTAGGCTCCAGTTTTGCGGCTGATACTTCAGTGACGGAATTCTGGTTGCGGCAGGATTATCTGCCCCTGCGCCTGGGTGTTCGGCGCGATCCGTGCAGCGGAAGCCATGCCCTGCTGGTGGCAAAGCCCTTTACCGAACGCGCAAGTACCGCATTAGCCCCTCTTTATAGCCGCTTTGGATGGCATTTCAGTTTACAGCTCCGTGAAACTTTCCAGAGCCTTGATGCCTCGCTCGCCTTGTTACTCTTGAACCAGTCCTCGCCCGAAGAAGCATTGAGCAACGATGAACGGCGCGATGTTCAGCGTTTTGTCTCGGGCGAAATTGCCTTTGAACACGCTTTTCCTTCGCTGTTTCGCTATCTTCAAAGTCGGCCTTTGCCGCAGTTGCCGGCCGGCGACGATACGGAGCTGATTATCAGCAGGGTACTGCAGGCACAGAACTGGTCCGACGTCGCCCGGCGTTATGCGCTGACAGGGCGGCGCGAGGTTGAACACCGACTGCATCAGGGTTACCGTTTGTTTCTTTCACTTGAACAAGGACAGAGTGCGGATCATGAGTAGTATTTTCAGCAAGATTATTGCCGGTGAACTGCCAGGGCATTTTGTGTGGCGCGACGAGCAGGCGGTTGCTTTTATGACCATCGCGCCGATTGTGCCCGGGCATCTGCTGGTGGTGCCGGTGCAGGAGATTGATCATTGGGATGATTTGCCGGTCGATCTTGCCAACCACTGTTTTGCGGTGGCGCGCACGATCACCAAGGCGCAGAAAGCGGTATACCATTGCCAGCGAGTGGCGTTGCAAATCATAGGGCTGGAGGTGCCGCACACGCACCTGCACCTGATTCCGATCAATACGATGGACGAAGCCAATATTGCGCGGGCCAAGCCGGCGGAAGCGGCTGAACTGGCCGCTGAAGCGGAAAAACTGCGCTCGGAACTGCTGGCCTCAGGGCACGCCGAAGCGCAGGTTTAAACGCTTAATCAGGCTGGCAGGCGATCTACGGTGATCGCCGTGTGCAATACTTTTCCTTTCAGCCAGCTGCCGCCGTCCGGGTCTTTCAAAACATCACCGACGCCACCCGGCGTTTCAATCATGATGTCCTGCTGCTGATCGAGTATTTGATCCCAATCGGGCAGGTCCATCGCATCGAGCGCTTTCAGCAATTGACCGGCGTCGAACTCAAAATGCTGCCAGGCCGTTTGCTTGCTGCCAATGCGCGGGCTGAGTGTTTTATCAAGCGCAATGACGCAGCGCAATCGGGCGATAAAGGTTTCGTCGTAGCCTTCTTCTTCTGCCCAGCCACAGAGCGCTTTTTCCAGTAGGCGGTAGCTGGCTTGGGGCGATTGCAACAAGGCGAGGTAAAGTTTTGAGCGCTGCTCGTAGACGGCCATGCGATCGCTGATATCCAGTTCGGGCAGGTTGTCCCGGTGGGCCTGCAGGCAGGCACGCAGCAGGCTGCGCAGCGCCCGCGAAATACCGTTCACCCCGGACAGGGCCAGAAAGCGATTGGTCAGCGGCAACAGGTGACCGTGGACAAAGAGAATGTGGGCGGTGATCAGGAAGTAGCCTTCGATACCTTCGTCCCGGTCAAAGGTGTGACAGCCCACCACATACTCACCCTTGGCCTTGCCGTAGCCCGCTACCGGGATGGTTTCTATGCGGTATTCATCGCGTTTTTCATAGAATTCGGTGCCGGGCAGCAGGGTATAGCCAAAAATATTGATGTTGGGGAAAGTGGCCAGCAACTGGTCGAGGTTGGCTTCAAAGTCTTTCAGGTTGTCGCCCGGCAGGCCCCAGATCAGCTCGGCGGCGATGGGCACACCCTGTTCCGCCATCTGTTTGGCAATGGGCTCGTATTTATTGGAACTCATGTTTTGGCGATTGCTCAGTTCCAGCGCTAGCGGTGTCAGGGTTTGCAGGGCGAGCTGGTAGTGGGGCAGTAGGCCGTGGCGGTTGAGCAGCAGCACGATTTCCTGAACCCGTGGGCTGTGTTTTTTCGACCAGGAAGTGGCGAAGGTGCTGGGGTAGCCAGTTTCTGCCTTGAGGTCACAAATCAACTGCGCCTTGGCCAGATCATCCTTGAGTGCACCAAAGTTGGAGTCGGCCAGCCAGATATCCTTGATACCGGCACCGACAATCTGGCGCCAGTCGCGTTCGATCCGTTCCATCGAAAACTGGTGCATTTTGGTACCGATCGCCCCGGTGCCCCATTCGCAGAAAGCACATTTGAAAGGACAGCCGCGACTGGTTTCGTAGGAAATGGAATCGTACAGTGTTTTACCGGTAGCCTTGTCGCGCAGCGGTACAACATTCAGGGCGGAGGGCAGGCTGTCGAGGTCGATACGACGCGAGCGCTCCGGGGTTTTGTGGATTTTGTCGCCGTCGAGAAAGGCCAGCCCGTTAATGGCGGCCCAGTTGTCGGGGCTGGGGTTGTCCAGCAGTTCCTGGAAGGTTTCTTCCCCTTCGCCTAATACAATCAGATCCAGTGGCTCGTCGAACAGGTAGTCTTCGGCCTGTTGGACATGGGGGCCGCCAGCGACAATCAGCAGCTCGGGGCAGGCCGCTTTCAATTGCCGGGCGATGCTCAGAAACTCAGCCGCATTCCACGTGTAGAAGCTCAATCCTAACAAGGGTGTTATGCCGTCAGCCAGCGCCGCTTGTGCCAGCGGCAGTTGCTCCTCGCGCCACTGTTCGGGCCAGGCCAGTGCCTGATCGCCGTCGCGAAAATGCACCAGCTCAATGTGATTGTCGGTGCGGTGAGCGCCGTACTCAAGGTAATAGGCTTTCAAACCGCCGGTTGTGGTAGGCGCGGCATAAAACTGGTCCGAATCCATGCTGAGTAGCCACACGGGACGTTGACGGGAATTCTGGGTCATAGCGTTGTATTTTTAACTTATGAGTGTTGGTCAATAAGTGGGCTAGCCTATCAGGCTTTAGGCTGGCTGGCATTAGCATTTTCGGCAGGTGAAAAGCGCAAAATAGGCGGCATTGGGGGCTTTGCCAGCTTATTTTTGAAAGCGCGCCAGATAGCGCGGCTCCAATGTCAGCCCCAGGGCTGCGCGGCGGATCAGGTCCAGACAGCAGGCGCTGACCCAGCGCCGGAACAGGCCCCGTTCAAAAGGTAGGCGCAGTGCGTAGGTGTGTGTATCACCGTCGGTTGCCAGCGCGATCCACACAGTGCCAACCGGTTTCTGCTCGGTGCCGCCGTCGGGACCGGCAATACCCGTCACGGCGACACTGATATCGGCTCCGCTATTAGCTCTGGCGCCTTCTGCCATGGCGATGGCGACCGGTTCGCTGACGGCTCCGAAATGCTCCAGATCGTTTGCTGCAACGCCTAGCTGGCTTTGCTTCATGGCGTTGGAATAGGTGACCCAGCCGGCTTCAAATACCTGTGAGGCGCCAGGTACATCAGTGAGCTGGCTGGCGATCATGCCGCCGGTGCAGGATTCGGCGGTAGCCACATGCAACTGCTCGCGGTACAGGGCCTCAATGGTGGCCTGGGCCAGTGAGCCGGGAGCGTTGGCAACATAGGTGTCCTGAAAAATATCGTCAATCAGACGCTGTTGCCAGCGGTCGAGTTCGGCGGTGTCTGCATTGCGAGAGGTCAGTTTTACTTCCAGTGCGGGCATGGAGGCACGAAAGCCGAGCTCAATGGCGTCGGGCCAGTCGGGATACTGATTATGGATCAGCTGTTGCAGCGTAGATTCGCCGCTGCCAAACACAAGCAATCGCCGGGTTTCGACTTCACCCGCGGGAAAGCGCTTCAGCATATCGGGCAGCACTTCGTGGCGCAGCATCCAGCGCAGTTCGGAGGGCACGCCGGGTGTTGCGTAGATCTGGCAGCCATTGAGCTCCATCTGGATGCCCACGGCGCTGCCACTGTCGTTGTCGAGTATGCCGCAACCCTCGGGCAAGATGGCCTGTTTGCGGTTGGCCTCATTACTCTGGATCTGGCGGCGCTCGCACCAGGCTTCCAGGTGGGCGACCGCTCCGGAATGAAGTGCGAGGGGCCGTTCGCTGGCAGCGGCCAATGCCTGAGCCGTGAGGTCGTCAACGGTAGGGCCGAGTCCGCCGTTGATAAGCAGTACGTCGCTGGCGGCACTTTGGCTGCGGATTTCGGCGACAAGCACATCCAGTTCATCCCCAACGGTTACCTTGCGCGCAATGCGCCAGCCTTGCCTGCCGAGCTGGTCAGCCATCATGGCCGAGTTGGAATCAACAATGTCACCGGACATGATTTCATTTCCGGTAAGCAGGACTTGTATTCTCATTGTTATGTCTCGGTTGTTGCTGGATAAAAGGCGACGGGGCAGTGAAGTGCAGGTATACCGCATCTGCTTGTGAAAAGAGTAGTGCGCTTGTAGGCTAATTACAATTTTGTGTAAGCAGACAGGGTGTGTTGCCTATGAGCCGCTGGTTGGTACCCGTATTGTGCGTGATCATTGTCGCGTTAGTCGCTCTGCAGGTCTATTTTTATCAGTCCAATCGCGCTTTTCAGCGCAATGTGGCTAGTGAGTTGGCTCAGGTTCGAACGGAGCTTGCCGCCACTCAGGCAGAGAATCGCGAGTTGAAGTCTACGCTGGATGAACTGCAGGCAAATGATCTGAATGCGATCGTCGACGATGCCAGTGAGGCGCTGGTCACAGGCTGGAATACGATGCTTGAAGTGCTGGAAACTGAGTTGCGTAAAGCGGAGCAAGCGATGCGTGAACGTCGTGAGCAGCCCGAGAATCGTAGCCTACAACCCGAGAGTGAGGATCACGCCGGTGACTGAAGTTAAACGCAAGGTGCAGGCAGTTGAAGTCAATTATGTGTGCGACAAGTGCAAACACGGCATGGTGGAGCGCTGTGGCGACACCGATACCAAAACCGGCATTACTCCGCATAAATGCATGATCTGTGGTCACGAGCACACCTTCAAATGGGTGTCCTATCCGCGCATCGACTACATCGGCGAAGATGAAGTGTTATAGCTGACTGACGCCAGCCTGAGGGCATTTGGGTGCCCTCGCTGGCTCCGTTTTACTCGGAAGTTGGCAGCATATCCAGACGCAAACCCGCACTCCAGCCGCCATCCACAATAAACTCCGCCCCCGTCGAGTAACTGCTTTCATCGGACGCCAGATATAAGGACATGTTGGCGACTTCCGCAGGCAGGCCAACGCGAGGCAGTGGGTGATTGGCATAGAACGCATTGTCGTCTGCGTCGGGCTCGGTTTTGTCTCCTGCTGAGTGCATGGCGGTAAAAACGCCGCCGGGGTGAACCGTGTTAACCCGGATATTGTGGGGTCCAAATTCCAGTGCCGCCGATTTGCTCAGCCCTCGTAGCGCCCACTTGCTGGACGAGTAGGCGCTGAGGCCATTCTTTGACTGCAGCCCGTCAATGGACGAAATATTGATAATGGAGCCGCCGCCGGCAGCTTTCATGGCGGCAAAGGATTCGCGCATACCGATATAGGGGCCGAGCTGGTTGATGCTGACAACCCGCATATAGTCGTCCGGGCTGGCTTCGGTGATGGCGGCAGCATAGAGAATGGCTGCGTTATTGACCAGCACCTGATAGCTGCCCAGTGAGGTCGCCAGTTGCACGGCTTGTTGCCAGTGGCTTTCTTCGCGAACATCCAGATGCACATAGTGTCCACTGTCGCCGAGGCTGTCTGCCACCGCCTGACCTTGCTGGTCGAGTACATCGCCAATGATGACGATAGCCCCTTCACGGGCAAAAAGGCGGGCGGTGGTTTCGCCCATACCCCGGGCTGCTCCGGTAATGATGGCAACTTTGCCGCTGAGTCGTCCCATTGTCAGTCCTCGTTTGCTAGGGTAGGAAAGGACGAATATTTAATAGTGCTGCCCGAGGCCTGGCAAGCCGAACGCAAAGTAAGTTTCGTCTGTATCAAGGGTGTATACCGCAGGACGGTCAGCTTGCATGGAGGGGGTGTTCGGCGTATACCAATAGGTAGTTACTAGGAGGCTTGGCATGTTTTATTGCCCGGCCCATCCGGTTCCCGCGTGGAGGTTGTATGAAGTTTGTTGTATCGATCACGCTGCTGGTATTAGCGGTCTCCGGTTGCAGTCGCCCGGCACAGCCGCCGGAGTCTCCCGGCACGGACGTGACCGATGTCACCGACGTCACCACGCCCACCGCGCTGCAGACGTCGGCGGCGAGTCACTCAGAAGCAGACATGGAGCGTTCTGGATCCAGTGAACACAAAAGCGAGGAAGGGCCTGCTCCAGTTTCACTGAACCTTTCGCTTCCACAGAAGGATTCAAGCGACGAGTCCGATTTTCTGTTTTCGGAAAAGGACAATACGCCGAACTATTTCGAATCGCGCAGCGAGGATGCAAGGGTCCGATTGAAGGGCAAGCTGTTTATGATTGAAGAACCTACCGCCGAAAAGCAGATTGAGAACGTGGATGGTGGCGAAATCGGCATTGTCGTCCCGCTTAAATAGGCTTAGCGGGGATGATTGACGCAGTTCATCAGTTCGCCCTGTTGAAAGCGGCGAATAATTTCTGTGCTCTGATCAATCAGAGCCTGACGTGACTCCCGACTGCCCCAGGCATTGTGGGGCGTCATGATGAAATTGGGGTGCGTCACTTCCAGCAGGGGGTTGCCAGCCTTAGGTGGTTCCGTCGTCAGTACATCTACCGCAGCGCCGCCCAATCTTCCTCTAGTCAGCGCTTCAGCCAGCGCTGTTTCATTGACAATGCCACCGCGAGCCGTGTTGATCAGCAGTGCGCTGGTTTTCATATGCGCCAATGCGGAGGCATCCAGCAGGTCGCGTGTGCGATCGGTCAGGGGGCAATGGACAGAAACGACATCGCTTTCAGAGAGCAGGGTCGTCAGTGGTAAACGGGGCAGGGCAGGGTCTTTTGCAGAGACGTTTCCGCTGAGTGATTCCAGGGCGACTGTCCGCATACCCAGCGCGCGGGCCATCGTGGCGAAGCCGCAGCCGGAAGCCCCTGCGCCGACAATACCCAATTGTTTTCCGTGCAGGCTTGAAATGGGAGGATCGAGCAGGCAGAACTGGTCAGCTTGCTGCCATTCTCCCTGTTTCACTTTTGCCATATAAGCGGGCAGTTGCCGCGCCAGGGCAAGCATCAGCGCCAGAGAGTGTTCCACCAGTGACCGGGTTGCGTAACCAACGTTGTTGCAAACCGCAATGCCGTGTTCTGCAGCAGCATCGAGGTCGATATTGTTGGTGCCGGTCGCCAGCACGAGAATAAGCTTAAGTTGAAGCAGCTGCGCGAGTGTCTCCCGGTTAAGGGGTGTCTTGTTGGTAAGCGCTATGTCGGCGCCTTGCAAACGGGCAAGTACGTGTTCGGGGGCAGTCAGGTCGTAGGTTTCCAAATGGGTAAACTGGGCGCGCAGGCTCGTCAGCGCCAGATCCTCGCAGTGCAGGCTTCCCTCGTCCAGCAAAACACCCTTCATTCAAACTTCCTTCATCCGCATGTCAGTCCCACGCGCCGCTTTTCTAGCCACGTAAATGAAAACTGGCGCTACGTTACCACGGCTTTGCCATGCCGCAAGGTCGGCTATCGGTCGCAGCGGTTTACGGATATTCAGTAGTGTAACGTAGTGCTTATGGGTGAAGCATTTGATGTGATTTGAACTTCGTCCTGCCAGGCCAATTTCCCCACTAAGTCACAGATTCTCGTGACTCTGTTCGCAGAAATGGGTTACTAACCTTCAACCCGATCTGTATAGATAAACATAACTATTTAAGTATATGAAAATAAAGAATAAAGGTGCATTTTGAGGGTGTTTTGATGGGTTATTTGCTTGCGTTAGATCACAGAATTTGACAGGACGATCGGGGTAAATACGTATTGTGATTAATCGCACATTAACGACTTGAAAACAGGTCTTTAATGAAACCTCCTCGCTGATGCAATTGGGTTCACTGTGTCAAATAGTGGTTTTGGGCGAGGGCACGTAATTAGGAGAGGTCTGATGAAAAAATTTAAGAAACGACTACTTAACGGTGCGATTGCGGCATCCCTCGCCGTTACTGGGTCGGTAAGTGCCCAGCCCTTGGTGGGTGCTATCGTAAGCGTCCCCGGGGTGGGCGATGTGCTGGGTGTCGGGGTTGGCGGAAATTCTGGCTTGGTCGATATCAATCTTGCAGGAAGCCGTTTTGCCGTATCGCCCGACTCCAACCCCTTAACAGGTCTGCCGCGACTGGTAGGCGATTTTCAACGGGGAACGGGAATCCCTGTCGCCGATCTGATCAATCTGGTACCCAGCCTTGATGACGGTCCATTGCCCGGCTTGCCTGGCGATCCGGCAGAAATTCTGGATGATCTGCTGCCAACGGGAGCCAATGTGATTCCCACCTTGCCCGTTGATCCGCTTGCCATCGTAGCAGGTCAGTTACCTCCCGGTACTATTCCCCCTTTGCCGGCGGACCCGCTGGGTACCGTGACCGGTTTGATTCCGTCCGGTGGGGCACCGTCGCTGCCCGGTCTGCCGGTTGATCCGGTCGGCACTGTGACCGCCTTGATTCCCTCTGGTGGTGCACCGTCGCTGCCCGGTCTGCCGGTTGATCCGGTCGGCACTGTGACCGGCTTGATTCCCTCTGGTGGTGCACCGTCGCTGCCCGGTCTGCCGGTTGATCCGGTCAGCACGGTGACTGGCTTGATTCCCTCTGGTGGTGCGCCGTCGCTGCCCGGTCTGCCGGTTGATCTAGTCGGCACTGTGACTGGCTTGATTCCGTCCGGTGGTGCGCCGTCGCTGCCCGGTTTGCCGGTTGATCCAGTCGGCACGGTGACCGGCTTGATTCCATCAGGTGGTGCGCCTTCGCTGCCCGGTCTGCCGGTTGAGGCAGTAGGCACTGTGACTGGTTTGATTTCGGCTGGTGGTGCGCCGTCGCTGCCGGGACTGCCGGTTGATCCGGTAAGTACTGTGACGGGTTTGATTCCGCTGGGCGGAGTTGTCCCGGCCCTGCCGCTTCCCTAACACCCTTCCACGGTCTGTCCGTATTTGTTCTGCCCTCGCTATGCGGGGGCTTTTTTTTGTGTGCTTCTGCTGCAATGAGTCGTCGGGATGATAGGGGAGCGGCGCATTCTGTCGCATTTTTGAATATTACCTGGAAGCTTTTGCGATCATTGGTTCTTGTACGCTTCCGTGAGTGCTAACATTTTGTTCTAGGAATATTTTCTTAATGGTAGACAAACAAGGATATCGATCTTGAGGGGAATACAGCTTGGACTTTCTCTGGCGGGCGGGCTATTAGCTGCCGCGGTTCAGGCGCAAAGTTTGCCCGTAGTGCTCGACAGCAACGGCTCACCAATTTTTACCGGAATGGGGATGCCTGCGGGGCGCACAGTGAACATTGGCGAGGGCTCCGTCATTGATATGGCCAGTATTCCGGCAGACGATCTGGCTGGGCTCGACGGCAACGCTTCGCCGGGGTTTGAATCCTCAGCGCCCGAGCCAGAGGAAAAACTCGCCACTTACGACAAAGGCAGGCATTTGAGTTATGAGGTCTGTCCTGATGATGACGGGGACGGTGTCTGCAACCCTCAGGATTATTGTGAAAATACACCGGCCAAGGCGGTCGTGCTTCCCAGTGGTTGCCATCTTAGTCGCGACGCGCCTCTGGAGCTGGTAGGGGTATTTTTTGACTTTAATGGTGCTTCACTTAGACCCGAATCATTTGAGATTCTGGATAGGGTGGTTGCCGTTTTGCGACAACAATTCAACGTTATCGTGGAAATTGGAGGTCACTCGGATGCCTTGGGTAACAGTGAGGCCAATCGCAAGGTGTCTGAAGCTCGCGCTAAAGCAGTCTACGACTATCTCGTGAGTCGCGGCATTGCGGCGTACCGGCTGCATTTCAAAGGTTACGGCGAAAGTCAGCCGGTTGCCGCCAATGCCCTTGCCGATGGTAAAGACTTTCCCGCTGGCCGGGCTAGAAACCGGCGAGTGGATCTGCGCGTTGTCAGTGATCTTACCGAGGCTCGGCTCGGTAGTGAGCAAACCAATTAATTCATTTCTGCATAAGGGATTTCTCTATGGCAATTGACCTGCCGCCGATCATTCCTCCACAGTTGTCCAGCGCGGACAAGATAGAAGCCTACGCCAGCCGTGGCGCTGAGACGATCGATGCCAAAATAGGTGAGGTTACCCTTCGAGTCACCGGCAATCGTCATTTGACAGAAGAGGAAATCCGTCGGCTTGTCGGTGCGGCAAAAACGCCCTCGCAGGCAATCCGGGCGATTAATCAGGCCTATTACCAAAGTGGCCATTTGCTGGTGACGGTCTATTACGCGCAGCGTGAAGACGTAATTTACGCACATATCGTGAATGGCAAGCTGGCGGGCGTAGAAGGTAACTCGGCGTTAACCTCACACTTTCGGCCGTTGGTCGGCGATAACAATCTTACGGTCAGTGAATTTGAGCGTCGGCGTGTACTGGCTGACCTTCAGGCGAGCCGCAGCGGTTATGACTACACGGTTAGTTACAAAGCGGGCGGTGAGCCTGACGCGATGACCCTGGTGTTCAAGCAGTCGGAACAGGACGATTACGACCCAACTGAGTGGGACCTGTCGCTGGGCAATCAGGGTAATCGCTTTGTCGGGCGTTACTTTGCCGGTGCAGGCCTAAAGCACCAGTTCTGGAACGGTAGCGAGCTGAATATTAATTATGAGTCGGCGCTTACAGAGTGGGGCGAGACAAACGGCGGGCGCAATTACGACGGCCTCAAGCTTAGCCTCGACAAACCAACCCGCTTGGGTCTGTACGGTGTCGAATTGAGTTATGCGCAGTACGAACGTGAAGGTCTGGTCTTTAGTGCCGGAGAAGACAATTCGATACTGTGCACAGTATTTGGTCTGTGCGCCGATGTGCCACCGTCGACGGAAACCGTCGTTGTTGAAGGCGATACACAATCTGCTGCGCTGACCGGCGAGCAGGTTTTGCATGCCACTCCCCGTCAGCGATTTACGGTCAGTCAGCGGCTCGACTACGTTGAATCCGATATTGAGCTGGACGATGGAAGAGTGCTTCAGGAAGAGGCCCATGGCGGGGTTGAGCTCGGATTGAAGTATTTTCGCCACTCAAAATGGTTCGGCAAGCCGATACGCTGGAGTGTGCAGGGTTTTGTTGAAAAGGGTCTAAGCAGTGATTGCGGTACCTTCTCTATCGACGACGCCGCAGACAGTGTTTCAGCCGGCAAGCGTACTGCCGAGTACCTGCTGTATCGGCCAAAGCTGGGTTTCAAAATTGGCTTTGACAAGTGGTCATTGAATATCGATGTTCTTTCGCAGCTTTCTGACGGAAAGCAATTGCCGCAGCAGAAGCAGTTTGTGCTCGGCGGAATGTCAACGCTCAGCGCCTATTTGCCCGGCACATTGATCGGCGATACAGGAACCTATGCGAGAGTGAAGTTCGAGCGAGATAGCGTCGACGTTTTTGGATTGGATCTCACACCGGCGATTTTCGTCGAGTATGGTCAGGCGCAGTTTGAAAATGTCGATGGCGATTTCGGTGAGACGCGGAGCCTGACGGACGCCGGGGTCAGCTTCGACAGTGATCTCGGCTGGGGCCTGAATATGGCGTTTGTTGCCGCGGCACCGGTATCCGAGCGAAATATTAACGAGGCTGCACTGGAAGACCTGGAAGTCGATTTTTACTGGAAACTGTCTAAAAGCTTCTAGCGTGTCAGCGTTGAAGCGTTTCCGACTGACAAAAGAAAGGCACCTTACCCGGGAGGCAAGGTGCCCTGAATCAAAACCTTATGGGTCGGGTGTTAGCAGTTAGTATTGTCTGCGTTTGCACCTTCTTTCATGTTTTCACAACCATCTTCAACGGCGTTGCCGAAATCGGTTGCTGCCTCATCCATTGTTTCACCCATCTCTTCCATACCGCCTTCGTCGCGATCACATGCGGTGAGCGATAACAGCATGATGGCAATCAGTGAAAACGCTTTGGCAAATTTCATTGTCATATCGAGCATCCTTTTCCCGTTCCGAAAAATGTAGAGCGAACCTTAGAGTCATGTGTTAGCTGCGTACAGTAAATATGTACGTTTCGGGAGAGAGCTGGTGGCGCCGGGCGCACGCTAGGGATTGATCGCGCCACTGATAAGCGTGTTTTCTAGGCAGGGCGTCTGTTTCCATGTGTTTTACAGCTGTGAAAAATGACAGAATCATTTTCCGCAGCGGTGGGGGGGGAGTGGTCCATTGGGGGGCTACTGAGTCGCGTCCGTCTCATCCACCGTTTGGATGGTGGAACTGGGAGGCCGTGTTGCCGCACACTGGGCCTTTGGCTGTTTGAGCGCAGGTTGTTGCTTTCTTGCGTAGATAGCCGCAGTGGCAAAGGTCGCATGAAAACGCCGTGTGGAGTGTCTGATGAAAAGAATACTTATAGTTGTCGTGGCAATCTCAGGGGCTATGGGGCTTGGCGCCTACCTTTGGCTGCAACCTGAAAAAGCGCCTGTCAGTCAGGTCTTCCTGAATGCCCATGTGATTACGATGGATGCTAAAAAGCCGCGGGCAGAGGCTGTGGCCCTGCGGGGAAAACGCATTGCGGCCGTCGGCAGCCGGGACGAGATTAGTGCTTACATTGGTGATGACACACTGGTGCACGATCTGCAGGGCAAGACCCTGATGCCAGGCTTTATCGATGCGCACGGCCATTTTCCCGCCTCTGGTTTGTCCGTTTTCGGGTTAGATCTTAACAGTCCGCCCATAGGGCAGGTGACCTCAATAGCACAATTGCTCGACATGCTTCGCGTGCGGGCGGATTCGACATCCGAGGGCGATTGGGTTTTCGGTTACGGCTATGACGACACGCTCCTGGTGGAAAAACGTCATCCGACACGAGCAGAGCTGGACGACGTCTCCAGTGTTCACCCCATCGCCATCTTGCATACCTCGGGACATATGCTTGTAGCTAACAGTAAAGCCCTGGCGTTGGCGGGCATCGATAAGAGCACGCCGAATCCTGAAGGCGGAGTCATCGTTAAAGACCCGGAAACCGGCGAGTTGACAGGATTGCTGGAGGAAGAGGCGCGCACTCCGGTAATGGAATTGTCGATGGACCTGTCGGTAATGCAATTTTTGCAGATGATCAAACAGGCCTCAGCAGACTATGTGGCAAAAGGCGTGACATTGGCCCAGTCCGGTGGTCTGGACAGTCAGATGCTGCAAGGCCTTTGGCTGGCGCAGACGCTGAACCTGACACCCTTGCGGCTTGAGTTGTGGCCTTTCTATTACAGTCTGGGAGAGGAGCTTCTGAAAGGTGAAAAACAGGCGGCCAAATTCGAATCGTCGAAGCTGCAATTGGGAGCCGTAAAAATTACCGCCGATGGCAGTATCCAGGGTTATACCGGCTACCTGTCGAGGCCATATCACAAGCCTTATCACGGCGATAGCGATTATCGGGGCTATCCCACGATTTCTCGAAAAGAGCTGACACGTATTGTAAAGCGCTTCCATAAAGCCGGTTACCAACTGGCCATCCACGGCAATGGGGATGCCTCGATTGACGATATTATTCACGCCTTTTCCGAAGCCCAGAAGGCGCACTACCGTGAGGACCCGCGGCTGATTGTCGTGCATGCTCAAATGGCGCGGGATGATCAGTTGGCGCGTATGAAAGCGCTGGGAATGACGCCGTCGTTTTTTTCAGCTCATACCTATTATTGGGGCGACCGGCACCGGGATATTTTTATGGGGCCTGAGCGCGCGGCCAATATGAGTCCAGCCAAGTCTGCGGTCAAACAGGGATTGCGCTTTAGTACCCATCTCGATACGCCGGTCGTCCCTATGGATCCGCTACTGGCGGCTTGGTCGGTGGTTAATCGCCAAACCAGCGGCGGTAAGGTGGTTGGGCCGCACCAGCGTGTCGGCGTCGAACAGGCGCTGCGGGCGATAACGATAGATGCGGCCTGGCAGATTTTTCGCGACCATGAAATTGGCTCCATTACGCCTGGCAAGCTGGCAGATTTGGTAGTTTTGGATAAAAACCCCTTGAGCCATGGCAAGACCTTGCGTGACATCAAGGTTGAGCAAACGCTGATCGGCGGCGTGACAGTGTATACCCGCCAGTAGGCGCGGCACGACTAGCCGGCGCCGCTTTCATCAAGCCAGCTTTGCACGGTAGATTTCATCAGCTCCCGGGTTTGCGGGTGCTTCGCAGCGATTCCACCGATAAAGGCCAGCGCGGCAGCTTCCAGGGGGTATTTTTGTATCAGCTCGCGAGACTGCTCAAATTGGCTGACATAGCGGCTCTGTTCTTGGGTGGCCGTTTTATCCGGCGAAAGCAGATTTCTTTTAAGCAGAAGGCAGAGCAAAAATAAAAGCAGCAGGCCTGACAGCCCGGCGACACTGAGCGCACTCGCGTGACCGATAATCGGTTGCAGCAACGCAACCAGACTATCGAGCAGATAACCGATAGAAAACGCGATCAGTGACGCGATGACAATCAACATCAGCGTCACTGTTGCGATCGCGGCGAGAAGGCGTGCTGCTAGGTGGCGCATTGGCTTACTCAGCCGGATGCCGGTCGAGTAGCTTTCCAAGGAAGAGTCCAGCCAGAAAAATTGTCAGTAAGGTTGTCAGCGGGCGTTCCCGAATCTGCTGCTGTGTGCCTTTGAGGGTTTTATCGCCGACGGATTTTGCGCTGTCCACTGCGCGTCGGCCGCTGCTGGAAAGCTCTTCACGCAGGTGATTGACCTGGCCGCGCTGCTTGTCCAGCAACGATTGCGTAAGCTTAGAAAAATCATCGCGCAATTGATGAATGTCCTGTTTGAGTGTGTCGTAGTTTACCTCGCTGTAGGTGTCATCTTGATTCTGCTTGGGCTTCTGTTGTGCGTTTGCTTGAGAGTCCATGTCGACCTCCGTGTTGAATGCAGTTGCATGGATTTCGTGTTACAGACACGCGTTTCGATGCTTCAGCTTCATTGAACAGGAGAAAGCGGCGGCCTGTCCAAGGTCATACGGCGGGCGGTAAAAAAATGCCGAAACTACTTTAAATATAGGGTTTTCCGCAGTTTGATGTTGCCGCTCGGCGTCAAATGCCCGGGCTGTTTGTGCAACAGAGTCACTTTAAATCGATACGGCAGGTAGCGGGCGACACAATCGCGCTACTTTTTGTGCGACGCACGGTAATCTTTGGGTGATGTTCCAGTAACCTTTCTGAACAGGCGTGAAAAATACAGGGGGTCATCGTAACCCACGGCGGCACTGATCGCGCTGATCCGAAGGTCGGTGGTATCCAACAGCTGGCAGGCCGCTTCAATTTTCATATGCAGGAAGTGTTTAATCGGGGAGTAGCCGGTAGCGTCTTTGTATTTGACGGAGAAATGGTATTTTGACAGCTGGCATTCCGCTGCGAGTTCTTCCAGTGACAACGACTTATCGAGGTTGGCGCGCATAACATCCTCGATATCCTGCAGGTTAAAGCCGGTCTGGGTATTGTGCTGGGCTGAACGGTTTTGCAGGGCAATATAACTCAGCATCTGTTTGAGCTGATTCGCTGCGTGAATAAAAGGCAGTTCGCGGTAACCGGTTTCCCGTACGCTCAGAAGGCTTTGAAAATCCCGGATCAGCTTAAGACGCTTGCTGATTGGCAGCACCAGTTTCCCTCGGGCGCCGCTGATGAGTTGGACGTAATCGGCTGCCTGGAGGCCGCTGAAATGACACCAGTAGATGGTCCAAGGGGCTTCCCGGCTGGCTTCATAATAGTGTGGCGTATTGGCGGGGATCAGCAGCAGATCGCCGGCGGTAACCGTCTGGTTGTACTGATGGGTTTCCAGCCGGCCTTCGCCGTCAACGCAGAATATCAGCAGGTTGTCGTCATGTTTCTCGCGGCCCATGCCATGCCCCCGGGCGGCGGGGTAATAGCCAAGTGCCGAGGGGTAGCAGTCTCGCGCCAGCGGGCTATTCTGCAGTGCCTCCAGCAAGAAGCCGGGGGTGACGAAGCGAATGCCGTCTTCGGGCAGAGGCCAATGCGAGGGCTGGCTCATGTGGATCTTATCCTCTTGTGACCCGCAATATAGTCCATGTAATTCAAAACTTCGTCAATATCAATGCCAAAATACGCTTGCTAGAGTCGCAATCATTGACCCATTAACCCCTCACAGGTGATGCAATGAGCAAGCGCGTACCCCTTCTTATTAACGGCCAGTTTGTGGACAGCACGTCGTCCCAGAGCCTTCCTGTCATCAATCCTGCAACTCAGAGCGTTCTCGCCGAAGTGCCCTTTGCGACCGCAGATGAAGTTGAGCAGGCCATTCAAGGTGCCGCAGAAGCCTTCAAAACCTGGCGCAACGTACCGGTACCCGAACGAGCCCGCATGATGCTGCGTTATCAGGCGCTGCTGAAGGAACATCACGACGAGCTGGCCGAGATTCTTGCCGAAGATAACGGCAAGACCTTTGAGGATGCCAAGGGTGACGTGTGGCGCGGTATCGAAGTGGTTGAGCACGCTTGCAACGTGCCATCTCTGTTGATGGGCGAAACGGTTGAGAATGTGGCCAACGGAGTGGACACCTACAGCAACGTTCAGTCGCTGGGTGTCTGTGTCGGCATTACCCCCTTTAACTTTCCGGCGATGATTCCGCTGTGGATGTTCCCGCTGGCCGTCGCCTGCGGAAACACCTTTGTGCTCAAGCCCTCAGAGCAAGTGCCGCTGACGGCTGTTCGCCTGCTGGAGTTGTTCAAGGAAGCGGGTTGTCCGGACGGTGTGGTACAGATGGTTCATGGCGGCAAGGATCAGGTCGACCAGCTTCTGACCCATCCCGTTACCAAAGCCATTTCTTTTGTGGGTTCGGTTCCTGTCGGTGAGCATATCTATCGCACCGGCACTCACCACCTGAAGCGCGTGCAGTGTTTTGCAGGGGCCAAAAACCATATGGTGGTTATGCCCGACGCAGACAAAAATACGGTGGTAAACAACCTGGTGGGCGCTTCGGTTGGTGCGGCCGGTCAGCGTTGTATGGCAATCAGTGTGGCGGTGTTTGTTGGCGACAGCATTCAGTGGGTCGATGAACTCAAAGAGAAACTTGCCAAAGTGAAGCCCGGTAACTGGGATGATGCGAGTGCCGGCTACGGCCCGCTGGTCAGCAAGGCAGCGACGGATCGCGTAAAAGCCTATATCGGCAAGGGCATCGAAGAGGGCGCCACCTGCTTGCTGGACGGGCGAGACTGCACGGTCGAGGGTTACCCTGACGGCAACTGGGTGGGGCCGACAATTTTTACCGATGTCACCACCGATATGACGATCTACAAGGAAGAGATCTTTGGCCCGGTGCTGGTGTGTATGCATGTTAAAACACTGGGTGAAGCGATTGAGCTGATCAATGCCTGTCCCTTTGGCAACGGCACGTCCATCTTTACCAAATCCGGTGCGGCGGCGCGCCGTTACCAGCATGAAATAGAAGTCGGGCAGGTGGGGATCAATATACCCATTCCCGTGCCGCTGCCGTTCTTCTCCTTCACTGGCTGGAAGGCATCGTTTATGGGAGATCTGCACGCCTACGGCAAGCAGGCGGTGCGTTTCTATACGGAAACCAAAACCATTACCGCGCGCTGGCCGGTCGATGAAGCGGCAGGTGACCAGCCGAATATGACCATCGCGCTTAAATAGCGGAGCGTTCCATGGATTTAGAACTGAACGAAGACCAGCGCGCCTTTCAGGAAACGGCGCGCCAGTTCGCGCAGGATGTCATGGCGCCCAAGGCGGCAGAGTGGGATGCCCGGCAGTTTTTCCCAAAAGAGGTGTTGCGTCAGGCGGGCGAGCTGGGCTTTATGGGCCTGTATACCCCGGTATCCGAAGGTGGCATTGATCTGTCGCGCCTCGATTCCGCGATTATTCTGGAAGAACTGGCGGCGGCCTGCCCCTCTACGGCGGCCTATATCAGCATCCATAATATGGCGTTGAATATGGTAGCGCGCTACGGCAGTGAGCACGTGCGAAGGGCTTTCTGCCCGGGGCTGACCACCGGGGCGTTGCTTGCGTCCTACTGCTTAACGGAACCCAATGCGGGTTCCGACGCGGGCAACCTGAAAACCCGCGCTGTGCGCGAAGGTGAGATTTATCGGCTCACTGGAAGCAAAGCCTTTATTTCAGGCGCCGGCGATTCCGATGTGCTGGTGGTCATGGCGCGCACCGGTGCACCCGGCCCAAAAGGCATCAGCGCTTTTGCTATTCCCGCCGATGCTCCGGGTATCAGTTACGGCAAGAAAGAAGAGAAAATGGGCTGGAACAGTCAGCCGACCCGCGCCATCAGCTTTGACGATGTTGAAGTGCCAGTGGCCAACCGCCTGGGCGAGGAAGGTCAGGGCTTTGCCATTGCCATGGAAGGTTTGGATGGTGGCCGTATTAATATCGCCACGTGCTCCATTGGCGCAGCGCAGGCCTGTCTGCAGTTTGCTCTGAGTCATGTGTCAGAGCGCGAGCAGTTTGGTCAACGCATTGCCGATTTTCAGAACACCCAGTTCAAACTGGCGGATATGCTTACCGAGCTGGTGGCCGCCCGACAGATGGTGCGCATGGCGGCTTTCAAACTCGACAGCCATCACCCGGAAAAAACCGCCTACTGTGCCATGGCCAAGCGCTTTGCCACCGATGTCGGTTTTGAGGTGTGCAATCAGGCCCTGCAATTGCACGGCGGCTACGGTTACATTCGGGAGTACCCGGTGGAGCGATTCCTGCGCGATAGCCGGGTGCACCAGATTCTGGAAGGTACCAACGAGATTATGCGCGTGATTCTGTCGCGCCGAATTCTGATGGAAGGTATGACGGAGATGCTCAGATGAAAAAAAGCCCGACACCCAAACTGAAACTGGAGCGCGACGGCCACGTTGCGATCATTACCATCGACAACCCCGCAGCCAACACGTGGGACGGCGACAGCCTGCCCGGGCTGAAGGTTATCGTCGATGGTCTGAACAAAGAGAAAGATATCTACGCGCTGGTGGTGACCGGCGAAGGTGAGAAGTTCTTTTCTGCCGGTGCGGATCTGAAAATGTTCGCCGATGGCGATAAGGATAATGCCCGCAGAATGGCTGATGCCTTTGGTGAAGCCTTTGAAGCCCTCGCCGATTTTCGCGGCGTGGCCATAGCGGCGGTCAACGGTTATGCCATGGGTGGCGGCTTGGAGTGCGCTCTGGCCTGCGATATCCGCATCGTTGAAGAACAGGCGCAGATGGCTTTGCCGGAAGCGCGCGTCGGGCTGCTGCCCTGTGCGGGGGGAACTCAGCGCCTGAGCTGGCTGGTGGGTGAAGCCTGGGCGGCGAAAATGATTCTCTGTAATGAGCGTATTAATGCTGCGACGGCTGAGAAAATCGGGTTGGCGCAGGAAGTGGTTCCCAAGGGAGAGTCTCTCAAACGTGCGGTGGAGCTGGCGCAGCAGGTCGCCAAGCAGAGTCCTTCCAGTGTTGCGGCTTGCAAGAAACTGATTCGCGGTGCTCGCGAGCGTGCCATGAACCCGCAATTGCCGCTGGAGCGCGAGCTGTTTGTCGATCTGTTCGATACCCAGGATCAGGTGGAAGGTGTACAGGCCTTTCTGGAGAAACGTGAACCGGAGTGGAAAAATGCCTGAGCCCGGCCCCGTTATTTTTGAGGAAGTAGACGCCACCAATGGCAAAGCCATTGGTGTGATCACCCTCAGCGTCGAGAAAACCCTTAACTCTCTGACCCTGCCAATGGTTGATTTGATGCTGACCCAGTTACAGGACTGGCAGCACGATGATCGCATTGCCGCCGTCTGGCTGCAGGGGGCCGGCGAGAAAGCCTTCTGTGCCGGCGGAGATGTTCAGGAACTGTATCGTTCCGCGACCAAAACACCGGGAGGCCCCTGTGTGGAAGCGGAAACCTTTTTCGAGCGGGAATACCGCCTCGATTACCTGCTGCATATCTACCCGAAACCGGTTGTGTGCTGGGGCGACGGCATTGTTATGGGCGGCGGCTTGGGCCTGTTTATGGGCTGCAGCCATGCGATTGTTACCGAGAAAACCCGCATCGCCATGCCGGAAATCACCATTGCCCTGTACCCGGATGTGGGCGGTACCTGGTTTCTGAATCGGATGCCGGGTAAAACCGGCCTGTTTGTAGCACTGACTGCAGCCTCCATCAACGCCGCAGATACCCTCTATGCCGGTATGGCGCGTTACTTTGCCCTGCGGTCTCGCAAAGCGGAGATTTTCGATCTGGTCAAAGCGGTGGACTGGAAAGCTGATGATGCCGCTAACAAAACCCTGCTCACCGAAGCGTTGAAATCTCACACTGCCGCCAGGGCGAGCCAGGAAGACGGCAGTGAGCTGGTCAGTGCTATTGCTCAGCACCGGGAATTGATTGATCGGGTGTGCGCTGGCAGCGATCTCGAAACGGTGGTTAACAATATTCTCACCATTGAGTCTGACGACAAATGGCTGGAGAAAGCCAAGGCTAGTCTGGCCCACGGTTCACCCATAACCGCTCACAATATCTGGCAGCAGCTCAAGCGCGGTGAAGCGCTGTCGCTTGAAGAGGTTTTTCAGTTCGAATTGATGCTGTCGACCACCGTCGTGCGTCACCCGGAATTCGCCGAAGGTGTGCGCGCCTTGCTGATCGATAAGGACAAGAACCCGCAGTGGATCTACCCGTCGGTTGCCGATGTCCCGGCAGAGCTGAGTGAACAATTTTTCACACCGCCCTGGCCGCAGAACCCGCTGGCGGATATTGCTGAACTGAAGAGGGCCTGACATGAGCACGGTAGCATTTATCGGTCTGGGAAATATGGGGGGGCCTATGGCGATCAATCTCGCCAAGGCTGGCCATAGTGTCACAGCCTTTGATCTTTCAGATAAGGCACTGGCGGCGGTCAACGCTGAGGGTATCAATACTGCTTCCTCGGCACGGGCCGCGATCGAAGGTGTCGATGCCGTCATCTCCATGCTGCCCGCTGGTCAGCATGTGCTGTCACTCTATCTCGACGAGACTCACGGTATTCTCCAGCATTTGCCCAAAGGCGTGCTGGTGCTGGATTGCTCCACGATTGATGCCGAAAGCGCCCGGGAGTTGGCCGGAGCTGGTGCAGAGCTGGGAATTGGCGTGATGGACGCGCCAGTATCCGGCGGCGTTGCGGCAGCGCAGGCAGGAACGCTGAGCTTTATGTGCGGCGGCAAGGCCGAAGATTTTGAACGCGCTCGCGCGATTCTGTCGGGCATGGGTAAGAACATTTTTCACGCGGGCGATCACGGTGCGGGGCAGGTGGCCAAGATGTGTAACAACATGCTGCTGGCGATCCATATGATTGGCACCAGTGAAGCCCTGCAATTGGGGGCTAACAACGGCCTCGACCCCAAAGTACTGTCCGAGATTATGCTGGCCAGCTCCGGGCGCAATTGGTCACTGGAAGTCTACAACCCCTATCCGGGTGTGCAGGAGAACTCCGCTGCGAGTAAGGGCTACCAGCCCGGGTTTATGGTGGACTTGATGATCAAGGATCTGGGGCTTGCGATGGAAAACAGTATTTCCAGTAAAAGCTCGGTGCCGCTGGGTTCTCTGGCCCGCAGCCTCTATGCGGCCCACGGTCTGGCCGGTAACGGGCAGAAGGATTTCTCGAGCATTCTCAATCTGTTTCGTAATAACGATTAGGCGACAACGCTACGGCCCCGTTAGCCCTCCCTTTGCGGAGGGCTTTCGCGCCAGTTCTTCCTGCCACCGGGTGGACGGCTTAGAGACAGCCTTCATCTGAATAACTGCTGCGCCCGGGCTGCCCGTGCAGCCATGAGCGCTTTCCTTGCAACGCATTGAGTCAGGTCAGTGCTCTTAGGACACCGCTTTGGCTATCTCGATTAAATTGTCGATTGCAGCACTACTCTGAAAATCCAAGAAAATTTTCTGTCGCTTTTTGCAGACAAAACGATTATTTTTTAGGAATATAAAGCTGTAACGCCAATAACAAAAATATCTGTAAGGGGAAGTATGTCGTCTGATAACTCTCCTCAGGCCAAGCCTGAGCTGTCTCGCCGCCGTTTTCTGAAAACCTCTGCAATTGTTTCCGCCGCAGCGTGGGTCCCGGCGTTCCGCGTGGGTGTTGCTGAGGCGAGTGACTGCACGCCACCACCGAATTTGCCGTCGCATTTGAACGTGTTCCGACAGGCCTTTGAAAACTGGTCCAAGGGTATCTTTATCGATTCTCTCTGGACCTGTGCACCGCGTTCAGCGCAGGAGTGCGTCGATCTGGTGAACTGGGCTGCGGCACAGGGCTGGCAGGTACGCCCGCGTGGCGCGATGCATAACTGGTCTCCCATTCACGTGACCCCGGATATGGACTGCCATA
Organism: Litorivivens sp.; assembly: GCA_041585035.1. GTDB lineage: Bacteria > Pseudomonadota > Gammaproteobacteria > Pseudomonadales > Spongiibacteraceae > Litorivivens. Next base: position 10,063 of record JBFHCW010000001.1, on the reverse strand, counting down.
CGCCGGTAATCTTGCTTAACACCGTCGATTATCTAGCCAATATCAGTATGGATTACAGCCGGGCACTGCCTATGGTGCGAGCTCAGGCCGGTGTTTACATGGAAGATCTGCTGGGTTTTGTTGAGGCCCATAATTTGGGTATGACCGCGGTGCCTGCACCGGGGGATGTCACCGTTGGCGGTGTGCTGGCGGTCGATGCCCACGGTACCGCCGTGCCTGCCATTGGCGAGCAGCGACTGCCGGGCCATAGCTATGGTTCGTTGTCGAATCTCGTGCAAGAAGTCACTATCGTCGCCTGGGATAAAAGTGCCAATGCCTATACCCTGCAGACCATCGATCGACGCGACCGCGACGCAGCGGCGGTGATTACCAACCTGGGGCGGGTGTTGGTGGTGGAAGCGGTTTTCCAGCTTGGAGAAAATCAAAAGCTGCGCTGCCAGAGTTTCACTGATATTCACGTGGATGAGTTGTTAGGGCCTCCAGAATCGACCGGCCGCACGGTGGCGCACTATCTGGATCAAGCCGGGCGTATGGAAGTGATCTGGTTTCCCTTCACCGACAAGCCCTGGTTGAAGGTGTGGAGCGTGGCCCCGAAAAAACCGCTGTTCTCACGCGAAGTGACCGAGCCCTACAACTATCCCTTCTCGGATAATATGCCCGATGAAATTGAAGAGATGGCCCGCTCTCTGACACGTGGCAACAAAGCGTCAACGCCTCTGTTCGGGCAGATGATGTACAACGTTACCACCGCCGGTCTGGCTGCAACGCAATCGGCTGATATCTGGGGTGAGTCAAAGAACACGCTGCTCTATATCAAACCATCGACGCTGCGTATTGAGGCCAGTGGCTATGCGGTGCTGACGCGTCGCAGCAATGTGCAGCGCGTTATCTACGACTTTGCCGAAAAATTCAAAGATATGATAGCGGCCTACGAGTCGATGGGTGAATACCCCATCAACATGCCCGTTGAGATCCGTGTTACCGGGCTGGATCAACCCGATGAAGTTGACGGCGTTTCGGCTGAGGCGCCGATGCTCTCGGCAGTGCGCCCGGTTGAGCAGCATCCCGAGTGGGATGTGGCTGTCTGGTTCGACTGCCTGAGCTTCGTCGGTACGGATATGTCACACGCGTTCAATGCCGAGATGGAGCAGTGGTTGCACAGCCGTTTCAACGGCGATGAGGCCATGGTTCGACCGGAATGGTCCAAAGGCTGGGCTTACCGACCCGAAGCTGCGTGGACCGACAGTGATTACATCGATCGTGTCATTCCAGAGGGGCACAGCGATGGCAGACCGAAGAGCGCCGGTTGGGATTCGGCGATCAAACGGTTGGATAAGCTGGACCCGCAACGGGTATTCACCAATGACTTCATCGACCGTTTGATGCAGCGGCGCTAACCAACAACTGGCCGGGCGCAAAGCGCCCGGCTGGCCTTAGATTTAGCTGTATTGATAGTGGTGTACGCTGGCGTCGTGGTCCCACAGGTCCTCGCCGGCAACCAGTGCGGTATAGTCCGAGGGGGCAGGTGATTCAGCCCTTTCATCAATAAGAATATCCCAGCCGAATACGGCTTTGCCTTTCGCTTCCGGGCAGTCTGCCAATGGCTGGCAAACCGCCTTGCTATTGATGGCTGACAGCGGGGCCGACAAACCAATATCCGGGCGTTTGACCAGCAGTCCCAGTACGCCGAGGGGTTCGTCCCGCAAAGCGTCACAGTCCTCAATCCAGAACCGGCCGTGCGTGTCGCTGATTTTGGCGGTACCGAACTTCAGATATTCCTGCGGCAGGTAGGGGTCGACTTGCAGCAGCTTCAGGATTGCCTCCATGTCATCGCCCCTAATGCCCATCACGCGGCGCAAACGGTGAATATAGACCGGCGCCATGGCGCGCCATTGCTCAGCGGTCATGTTCCAGGCCGCTTCCTCACCGTGATCGCGCATGATGGAGGTATAGCAGGCCCGCTGCAGCAGGTGAACGTCCAGCGAAAACTCCTTGCACTGGCGGGCTAGTACCGGGTGCGCCAGATCTTCCAGTCTCAAGTCCGGTTTCAGCGGACCGCTGTAATCCAACATGCCGTCTTCGGCAACGTCGATTGGGGCAAAATCAAAGCTGGCGGCGCGGGATTGTTGTACCTGTGGCAGCACGTCGCAGTCCTCTGCAAGAATCAGATCGTCCCCGAGATAGACCTGCCAGCGGCAGGGACCCTCGGCGGGTACTTCACCGTGGGGCGGGCGGAAAATCGGCCGACAACGGGCGCGCTGGTTTACGGCCATGACTGTGGCATCGAAGGTCGGGTCTTCCATGTGATGGCAGATCTGGGTTTCGGATTTTGGGTCGGCATTGGTCAGCCTTCGCACGTGGTTGTATGCGCCGCAGTACGGTAGCCAGAATTGACCTTCTTCAGGTGACTGTAGGGCAAAGTGAAACTGCAGAAAGGTGTGCGGGGCGCCAATGTCAAACTGGAAGGCCTTGAGAATAGTTTCCACATTATCGCCACCGATATTGAGCAGTGTGCGGTTGCGGTAATTGTAGATCGGGCTCGAGCCCATCCACTCGTCGCAGGCCGCTTGCGTCTGGGCACTCATGCCGAAGGTCATGGCCAGCTGCGGCATGATGGCTCGGTCGTGAATATGGTTGGCCAGCATGACTTCACGGCCATACCAGGCAAGGGTGTCGTGATCCAGGTCGGTCAGCTTGAAATCCGGGCGGTAGTCACCGCTATAGTCTTTTTTCATGGTCTTTATTATCCGCGGGTGGGGTGACTGGCTGGTACTGTCTATTAAGGTAACATGTATTGACCATATACCAAAATGGATATTTACTAAAATCGCTTTTGTATGCTAGCGTGTCCGGGAGTTTCAGCGCACAACAACGATAAGGTAATTCAGAATGACTCAAGTGGGATATATCGGTCTGGGCAATATTGGCAAGCCCATGTGCTCCGTGCTGATAAAAAACGGGGCTGAGAAGGGCATTCAGGTAACGGTGTTTGATGTCGTTGCAGAGCCCGTCGCGGAGATGGTTGCGTTGGGAGCGAAGGCTGCTGATTCCGCAGCCAGCCTTGCCGCTGAGTGCGATGTGATCGGTGTCTGTGTTCGCGATGACAAGGACGTGGATGCGATTCTCTATGGCGACGAGGGCATGCTGGCCAAAGGCCGTTCCGGTACCGTTATCGCAATTCACAGCACCGTGACCCGAACCAACATGATCCGCTGGGCCAAGGATGCCGCAGCGTTTGACATTCACGTGATCGATGCGCCGATTACCGGTGGTGCCTCGGGTGCTGCAGACGGCAGCCTGTGCATTATGGTGGGCGCTGAGGAAGCCGCCTTGGAAAAAGCCATGCCGATGCTGGAATGTACTTCGAAACGCGTAGTACATGGCGGCGAAGTGGGCTCCGGTGTGGTCTTGAAACTGGCCAATAACCTGATGACCTATGCTGCCTTTACCGCTGTCAGCGAGGGTGTCGCCCTGATCAAAAAGGCGGGCCTGGATCCGGAAGATCTGTACGCGGTTGGCGACGTCAACGGCATTATTACGCCGTCGGCCAAGCAGTTTATTACGGGCCGCGAAGGGCTGTTGGCTGGCTGTACCGAAGAGCAGATGGAAGAAATTTTTGGCCCCTTTGCCGGTCTGGGGGAAAAGGATCTGGACCACGCACTCGCGCTTTGCCATGAGCTGGATCTGGAGCTGCCATCGACAGTGACGGTCCGGGAAAATATTCGCCAGACCTTTTTGAAAGGACAGGTTTAAAAGGACAGGCCTGGCTTTTAGCAGCATATGAATCGGGCGCCCGGCGCCTACCTATCAGAAAAGGATCCTCTTTTATGACGCAACCGACTTACGGTGAGCAGCGCCTCTACATCAATGGCGAACTCGTTGATGCCGAACAGGGCCGCACTTACGAGAACATCAATCCGGCAACCGAAGCAGTTATCGGTGTTGCTGCCGATGCCAGCCTTACGGATGCCGAAGCCGCTTTGGCAGCGGCGCGTCAGGCCTTTGATTCAAGCGATTGGGCGAGTAATCACGCATTGCGTTTAAAAGTACTGCGGCGCTTTGTGGACGTACTGCAGGACAATATCGAAGAACTGCGTCAGGCCTCCCAGCGCGAGGTAGGCGCGACCCGCTGTTTTGCCCTGGGGCCCCAATGTGATGGTCCGGTTTCCATGGCCAGCTGGCCGCTGAACTATCTGGAAAGTTTCCAGTGGGAGCGGGAGATTGGCGAGTTTGAAGTGATGGGAATCAAGAGCAAGCGCATGGTCTGGAAAGAGGCGGCCGGTGTGGTTGCGGCCATTACGCCCTGGAACTTCCCGATCCAGATCAATCTGGCCAAATGCATGCCGGCGCTGGCAGCAGGTTGTACGGTTGTCTTGAAAGCCGCACCTGATACGCCCTGGACTTCGAGCTTGCTGGGGCGTTACGCCAAAGAAGCGGGCCTGCCCGCGGGGGTGTTTAACGTACTGACGGCCTCTGACCCGGCCGAAATCGGTAATTTCCTGACCACCGATCCGCGCGTCGATGTCGTGTCGTTCACCGGCTCAACGGCCGTAGGCAAGCACATCATGAAAAATGCAGCCGACACGGTGAAGCGGGTATTCCTGGAGCTGGGTGGCAAATCGGCCATGGTGATTCTGGACGACGCCGATCTGGCCAGTTCCCTGTTCGGGGTATTTTCCATAGGCGCCCACGCAGGGCAGGGCTGTGCGATCACTACCCGGCTGCTGATTCCGAAATCGAAGCAGGCCGAAGCCGAGGAGCTGCTGAAATCCTATATCGGTATGTTGGGCTACGGTGACCCCGAGAGCGAGGCCGATATGATGGGGCCGCTGATCAATGCGAAACAGCGCGCTAGGGTGCTGGCCTATATCGAGAAGGGCAAGGAAGAGGGGGCCCGGCTCCTGCTGGGTGGGGGGCGTCCGGCCCATCTCGACAAGGGCTATTATGTTGAACCCACCGTATTCGTCGACGTGGACAACAGTATGACCATTGCCCAGGAAGAAATTTTTGGCCCGGTACTGGCGGTGATCGCCTATGAGGATGAAGCGGATGCCCTGTGCATCGCCAACGACTCCCCCTACGGCCTGTCGGGGGCGGTGTATTCTGCCAGCGAAGAGCGTGCCCTGAATTTTGCCCGCAAGGTGCGAACCGGCACCATGAACGTCAACGGCGGTAATTTCCTCGGTCCCGATGCGCCCTTTGGTGGCTACAAGGAAAGCGGCGTCGGCCGGGAAATGGGGCCTGAAGGCTTTGAGGAGTATCTGGAAACCAAAACGGTGGCGATTGCAGTATGAGTCAGTCGATCGAAAACCATGTCTATGTCGTGACCGGCGCGTCCCGGGGCTTTGGTTTGGCCATCGCCAAAGAGCTTGTCAGTCGTGGCGCCAAAGTCGGTCTGCTGGCCCGTGACGAGGCGAAGCTGGCGGAAGCTGTGGCCGAGCTGGGTAGCGACAAATCCCATGCCTTTTTGGCCGATGTCACTGACTCGGATGCGGTAACAAAAGCCATTGCGGCGGTGTCAGAGCATTATGGTCGGCTAGACGGGCTGATTAACAACGCCGGCGTTGCCAGGCCCGGGTTGGTTGAGCAGTACAGCGATGAGGATATTCGTGCCCAGCTGGACATAAATATTGCCGGCGTGATTTACGCCTGTCGGGCGGCGATTCCGCTGCTGCAGGGCTCGCCCAATCCGCGTATTGTCAATATCAGCTCCGCCAGTGCGTATCACCACGACGAGATGCTGGGGCTGTCGCTTTACGCGGCGAGCAAGGCCGCGGTCGAGCGCCTGACGCGCGATCTGCGGCGGGAGATGCAGGAGAAAGATATCGGTGTCACCCTGCTGCGCCCGGGCGCGGCGGCGACGGAATTTGCGGCGGGCTGGGATTTTGACAAACTCAAATCCGGAATCGATTTGTGGCACAAGCGCTGTGGGCCGCATATGGATTTTGGGATGGATGTCAGCCACGTGGCCGAGGCGGTGGCCTTTTGCCTCGGCATGGATCCCGGGGTGTCGGTCGATGAGCTGGAAATTCGCCCCAATCGCCTGATGGACAAGATCCGATTGTAATCTCGATGTTCGAGGGGCCTGTTCCGCGGGCTCCTTTTTACCTCCGGCCGTTTTCGGGGGCTTGAATTCACTGCCCCAGCCCCCATATCCCCCTCACTAACTCTTTTTATCCTATAACAGAGATTGAGGGCCCCTTATGTCTGCCACGTCTGTCACCGCTGCAAAGGAAACCATGGGCTTCCAGACCGAAGCCAAGCAACTCCTGAAATTGATGATTCACTCCTTGTACAGCAACAAGGAGATATTCCTGAGAGAGCTGATATCCAATGCCTCAGACGCTGCTGACAAGCTGCGCTTTGAATCGCTGGAAGCCCCCGAGCTGCTCGAGGAAGACCCGGATCTCAAGATTACCGTGGTGGCCGATAAAGAGGCCAAAACCATCACCATCACCGATAACGGCATCGGTATGTCAAAGGACGAGGTTATCCGGAATCTGGGAACCATCGCCCGCTCAGGCACCGCGGAATACCTGAAAAACCTCACCGGCGACAAGAAGAAAGACGCCCAGTTGATCGGCCAGTTCGGGGTTGGTTTCTACTCCGCCTTTATCGTGGCCGACCGGGTCGAGGTGTTTACCCGCCGCGCCGGCCTGCCGGCCAGTGAAGCGGTTCACTGGGAGTCCACCGGCGAGGCGGATTTCTCGATCGAACCGGTGGAGCGCGCTGAGCGCGGTACCCAGGTGGTGCTGCACCTGCGTGATGATTCGCTGGATTTCGCGGACGACTGGCGCGTGCGCTCGGTGATCAAAAAATACTCCGACCACATCTCGCTGCCAGTGATGATGTACAAATCCCAAACCGAAGAGCAGATCAAGGAAGGTGCGCTGCCTGAGCTGGAAGCGATTAACGAGGCGACTGCCCTGTGGGTGCGCAATCGCAGTGAGGTGAAGGACGAAGAGTACATCGAGTTCTACAAGCACATCTCCCATGACTTTAACGAGCCGCTCACCTGGAGTCACAACAAGGTCGAAGGTAAGCTCGAGTACTCCAGTCTGCTCTACATACCGGAAAAAGCGCCCTTTGATATGTGGAACCGCGATGCCAATCGCGGGGTGAAGCTCTACGTACAGCGCACCTTTATCATGGACGAAGCGGAGCAGTTCCTGCCGCTGTACCTGCGCTTTGTAAAAGGCGTGGTGGACTCCAATGATCTGTCATTGAATGTCTCTCGAGAGATTCTGCAGAAAGACCCCAACGTTGATTCCATGAAGGCGGCGTTGACCAAGCGTGTACTCGACCTGCTGGAAAAACTGGCGAAGAAGGATGCGGACAAGTATCAGACCTTCTGGAAAACCTTTGGTCAGGTATTGAAAGAGGGGCCGGCAGAAGATTTCACCAATCGCGAAAAGATCGCCAAACTGCTGCGCTTTGCCACCACCCACGACAACAAGTCTGAGCAGACCCACTCGCTGGACGACTACATCGCTCGCATGAAAGAGGGGCAGAAAGATATTTTCTACGTGGTGGGTGAGTCTCATGTGATGGCTAGCAACAGTCCTCACCTGGAAGTGTTCCGCAAGAAGGGCATTGAAGTGCTGCTGCTTTCCGACCGTGTCGACGACTGGCTGATGAATCAGCTAGGCGAGTACGACGGCAAGCAGTTCAAGGACGTAGGTCGCGGCGAACTGGACCTCGGCGAGCTGGACGCGGAAGAAGAGAAGAAAGAAAAGGAAAAGCTGGCCAAGGAACACAAGGATCTGGTGGAGCGGGTACAGGGTATTCTCGAGGGCAAGGTGCAGGAAGTGCGTGTTACCAACCGCCTGACCGACTCCCCGGCTTGTCTGGTTGTGGGTGACTACGATCTGGGCATGCAGATGAAGCGCATTCTGGAGCAGGCCGGTCAGGACGTGCCCGACAGCAAGCCGATTTTTGAGCTTAACCCTGAGCATCCGCTGGTGCAGAAGCTGGACAAGGAAACCGACGAGGATCGTTTTGGCGATCTGGTGGAGATCCTGTTTGACCAGGCGCATCTGGCTGAAGGTGCCGATATTGACGATCCCAGCGCTTATATCCGCAAGCTGAACAAGCTACTTCTGGAGCTGTCCCGTTAGGCATCTCGCTATACCGGTTCCCGCCTGCAGCGCTGTTGCAGGCGGGAACCTAGCCTGCGAATAAATCCCCAATTCCCTGTGGTAGACTGCCTGCCACAGCGGCAGAGTTAAGAATAAATTATGTCCGAGAAGTCCTATCGTGTTGCCGTACTCGGCGGCGGCAGTTTCGGTACCGCCATCGCCAATATCGTGGCTGACAACGGTCACGCGGTGCAGCTTTGGTTGCGCAGTGAAGAGCGGGCCCTTGAAATCAACCAGCATCAGGTCAATGAAACCTATTTGCCGGGTGTCGCCCTGAACCCGTCGTTGCGGGCGACCACCGATCTGGCGAAAGCCGTTCAAGCCGCCGAGGTTGTCTTTATGGCGGTGCCCAGCAAATCCTGTCGGGAAGTGTCACGAACCCTGGCCGGGCTGCTCAGTGATGACTGCATACTGATCAGTACCACCAAGGGTATCGAGGCCGACGGCGATGATTTCAAGCTGATGAGTCAGGTGATTCATGAAGAGCTGCCCAATGCTCGTCTGGGTGTAATGAGCGGCCCCAACCTGGCCAAGGAGCTGGCTGAGCGACAGATCACCGCCACCGTAATTGCCAGTCGGGACAGCGAGGTGACCGATACCATTCAGCGCTTGTTACAGTGCAGTTACTTTCGCGTTTACGCCGGTGAAGATACCTTTGGTCTTGAATTGTGTGGTGCGCTTAAAAATGTCTACGCCATTTGCTCCGGCATTGCCGCTGCCATGGGCGTGGGCAGCAACACTCAGAGTGTCCTGATAACCCGATCGCTGGCCGAGATGTGTCGCTTCGCGGTGAAAAAAGGCGCAGACCCCATGACCTTTATGGGGCTGGGCGGCGTCGGCGATCTGTTTGTCACCTGTACTTCGCCACTGAGTCGCAACTATCGGGTTGGCTATGCGTTGGGGCAGGGTAAGGATCTGGATGCGGTCGTGGCTGAACTGGGTCAGGTGGCAGAAGGGGTGAATACGCTCAAGCTGCTGTATGCCCAGGCTGAGGAGTTAGAAGTGCATATGCCGCTTGCACGGGGTCTTTACGCCATTATCTATAACGGACAATCCTTGGATGAGGTGGTCGCGACCATGATGAGCGCCGATCAGACCCGGGATGTAGATTTCAGTCTGCGCTGATGGAATGCGTTTTCATTCGTCACGGTGAGGCCTCCATGCGGGCAAACAGTGACCGCGAGCGCTGTCTCACCCCTGGCGGTCTTTCTCAGGTCAAGGCGGCGGCGACCTGGCTGAGCGCCCACTGGCAACCACAGCAAATTCTTGTCAGCCCTTACGCCCGGGCGCAGCAGACTGCCGAAGCTTTTGCACCTCATTATCCGAATACAAATTCGCAAAACAGCGAAGCGCTGACACCGGATGTGTCATTGGAAAGGCTTGAAGAAGCGATCGCTCAGACCGACGCAGAGCGTCTGCTTTTGATCGGCCACAATCCGCTGTTCAGTCATGCGTTGACGTGGTTCTGTGGCGATGAGCTTCGAGAAGTGATGGCGCCAGCCAGTATGGCGTTGATTGAATTGCCTGTTGTGGCCGCTGGTGTAGGCCGCCTGCGCTGGCTGCGACATGCCCCAAATTACCAGACAATTGCGAGCTGCCAGTGAGTGTACAGGAAAAAGTTTTTGATATTGACGGCTTGAAAGTGTGTGGGCGCTGGTGGCCGGGAGATGCTGGGTCGACAGAGCCGGTGCTGGCGGTGCATGGCTGGCTCGATAATGCGGCCAGTTTTAACGCACTGGGCGAGGCGGGTTTGCCACTGCTGGCCCTTGATATGCCCGGCAATGCGCTCAGCGATGACCGACCCGCGCATGCCACCTACAATATCTGGGACGACCTGCCGGTACTGTTGGCGGTGGCGGATCAGATGGGCTGGGAGCAATTCAATCTGCTGGGCCATTCGAGAGGGGCGATGATGTCGATGCTAT